>CALMDI010000373.1 GCA_937864975.1 uncultured Chloroflexota bacterium
TCGCGGTCGAGCGCGGTGTCGCGCAGCGCCCACCGGCGCAGCCGCCGGGACGCCCAGAACGGCACCGCACCGAACAGCTTCGTCACGTCGTCGTCGAGTGCGCCCATCGCCGCGCCCGTGAGGGCCACGGTCCAGCTCGACAGCGCGACGTCCCAGCTGCCGATCCGGCTCACCTCGTAGGCGAGCACGGCCTCCAGCTCGTCGCGCGCGAGCGAGTCGATCGCGCCGCGTGTGACCGCGACGATGGCGCGCTTCGGCCGGGTCCCGACCGCGAACGAGTTGGGCGCCGGGTCCTCCACGACTGCGAACCGCGGCGGCGGGAGGTCCGCCGCGATCGCCAGCCCCTCGAGCAGGTTGCGCACGCGCCGGTGGTCCTCGGTGCCTTCGGTCACCACACCCGCACCACTCTCGGTCAGGACCTGGCGTTCGAGTCGTCGACGCTGGAGCGGCAGCCGCAATTCCAGTAACGGCAGCTAAGACAAACGATGTTTCCGCGGCAGGGCGATCCAGCTTGGGTCGCCCTGTTTTATTTCCGAACACGGCGTTTCTGGACAGCGGGTTCGGGCTGATATACACTCGGCGGCATTCCGCCTTTCGTCTACGCCAGTGAATGCCCGTGTCGATCCTGCTCAGCGAAATTCACGCGCAGCCTGATGCCCTTCGGCGCATCATTCAGGTTTATCTGGACGGCGAATCGCCACTCGCGCCTCTTTCGCTACCCCCGGAGTCGCTTCTCATTCTGACCGGCATGGGAGCATCGTTTCATGCCGCGTGGAGCGCCGCACTGCACTTAAATTCCCTGCGGATACCCGCGTTCGCGGTGGAGGCTGTCGATCTCCTGAATTTCGGCTCCGCGCTCCTTCAGCCAGCGAACCAGCTTGTGTATATCTCGCAGTCCGGGGCAAGCGCGGAAGTGGAACCCATCGTCCGGTCGGTTGGCGACCGAACGCCCCTGATCGCCGTCACCAATCAGGCGGACAGTCCCCTCGGACGCGCCGCGCAAACGGTGATCCCGCTGCACGCGGGCGTCGAAACGACCATCGCCTCGAAAACCTACGTCAATTCGCTGGCAATTCTCTGGCTGCTGGCGCGCCAGTGGGGAGGCGCACCGGATGGCGGCGAGCGTTCAACGCTGATCGCCGTCGCGGACGCGCTCGACGCCTTGCTCGCCAGCGCCGATTCGATCGCGGCGTCGTGGCTGGACGCGCTGCAAGACGCCGAGTCGCTGGTGTTCCTCGGTCATGGTCCGCACGCCGCGACGGCACGCCACGCGGCGATGACGCTGAGCGAGGTCGCGAAAGTCAGCGCGTCCAGCGCCAGCATCGGGGCATTCCGGCACGGGTTTATCGAAGCGGCGCAAGCGAGAATGGGAGTCGTCGTGTTCACCGGATCGGGAGCGGGCGCTGCCTCCGCCGACACGCTCGCCCGCGAGCTGCAAGGCTACGGCGCGACGGTCGTGATGGTTCGCGACGGGCGACATCGCCGACCCGGACAGACGCCCGACGAGACGGCAGTGGACGAGTTCCTCAGCCCGATTTTGGACGTCGTCCCTATCCAGCTTTTCGCGGACGCGCTGGCGCGGTCGCGCGGCATCGCGGAAGGCTTTCGCTATATCGGCAAAGTTATCCACCGGCTTTAGGCGAAGGACGCCTGAGCCGACGCCGGACGAAAGAAGGATGTTGTGAGTCGATTTAAAATCGCGGTCGTCGGCGCGGGCAGCAGCTATACGCCGGAAATTGTCGAAGGGCTGGCGACCCGCCGCGACCGCCTGCCCGTGGACGAAATCGCCCTGACCGACATTGACGAGCGGCGGCTGGAGATCATGGCGGGGTTTTGCCGCCGCTTTCTCAAACGGCTCGGCAGCGACATTCAAATCACCGCGACCACCGACCGGCGCAGCGCGATTGACGGAGCGCGATTCGTCGTCACGCAAATTCGCGTTGGCGGCAACGCGCAACGGATTCTGGACGAGAAGATTCCTCTCAAATACGATGTCATCGGTCAGGAGACGACGGGACCGGGCGGCATGATGAAAGCCTTCCGTACGATTCCCGCCATGCTCGACATCGCGCGGGACGTGGAAGCGTGCAGCCCGGACGCCACGATGATTAACTACTCGAATCCGGCGGGGCTGCTGACCGAAGCGGTTCAGCGCGTCTCGCCTGTTAAGATCGCCGGGCTGTGCGCGGGCGGGCTGTTCCCGGCGTGGTATGCGCGCAAGGCGCTCGACGTCCCCGCCGATCAGGTGCGCTACGGCTACTTCGGCTTAAATCATCTCAATTTTGCCTACAACATCACCATCCACGGCAGACCGCTGACCGACGAGGAATTCGAACGTGTCGCAGAGGTCGCGGGGCGCGGCGGGGTCGATGCCCAGCTTGTAAAGACACTCCGGTTGATTCCAAGCCCCTACCTGCAATACTTTTTCCACGCGGCGAGAGCCGTGCGCCACGCGCAGAGCAAGCCGCTCAGCCGCGGCGAGGAAGTCCTCGCGCTGGTGGACGAAGCGTTCCGCGCCTATGCCGACGAAACGCAGGATACAAAACCCGAAGCGCTCACAAAGCGCGGCGGCGGCGGGTATTCGGCGGTCGCGATTGGCATCCTCGACGCGCTCTACAACGATGCGAACGAGGTCATCGTCGTCAACGTGGCAAATCAGGGGGTCGTCAAGGGCTTACCCGACGACGCCGTGGTCGAAATCCCCTGCCTCGTCAACGCCGCGGGCATCGTCCCGCTGAACATGCCCGATATTCCCCGCGCCGTCTGGGGGCTGGTGGCGGCGGTCAAGAATTACGAGCAGCTTGCCGTGGACGCCGCGCTCACGGGCAGCCGCGACACCGCGCTGCTCGCGCTGATAGCGCACCCGCTGGTGGGCGACTATGACGTGGCAGCTCCCATGCTGGACGAGATGCTCGCGGCAAATCGGGCATTCCTGCCCCAGTTCTTCGAGCGCTAATCGAATGACGATGATTCTCGGTATCGATCAGGGCGCGAGTCATACCCGCGCCGCCGTCTGCGATCTGGATGGCAACATTCTCGCCAGAGCGCGCAGCGACGGCGCGGTTCACAGCTTCGACGGAATGGAACGCGCGATGCAGGGCGTCCATGACGCCGCTCATGCCGCGCTCGATCAGGCAGGCGTTCAGACGCACGATGTCGCAATCGTCTATGCCGGGATGACGGGCGCGGACTGGCGCGACGAGTACGACCTGCTGCGCGAGAACGTGACGCGGCTTGGGCTGGGGGACACGGTTCACATCGCCAACGACTGCATCATCGCGATGCGCGGCGGCACCAGCCAGCGCTACGGCGCGATTCTGATCGCGGGGACGGGCGGCAACTGTGCCGTGCGCGCGCCGGGCGGCGAAGAAATGATCTTCCACTTCTATCAGGAAGGCGAGCTACAGGGCGGCACCGCGCTTGGCTACCGCGTGTTGAACGCGATTTATCGCGCGGAGACAGGACGCGAACCACCCACGCGGCTGAGGGCGCGGGTTCTGGCGATGTTTAATTTCACGACCGTCGACGACCTGCTGCGGGCGCACGTCGAGCGGCGGCTGGACGGAAACCGCGTCAAAGACATCGCGCCGCCGCTGTTTGAAATCGCGCTGGAAGGCGATCTCGTCGCGAGCAGGATCATCGAATCGTTCGGCGGCGGACTCGCGGAGTTGGTCGTCGCGGGGTTCAGCCGATTGGGGATGCTGCCGCTGGACGCGGAGGTGGTTCTGTCGGGGAGCATCTTCCGCGCGCCGGGCGACCTGCTAAAGGACGTAATCGCGGCACGCATTCACCTGCACGCGCCGCGCGCGCGCATCGTCAGCGCGCGTTACGAGCCGGTGGTCGGCGCGCTCCTGCTCGGCTTAGAGGCGTATGGCAGCTCCGTGACCGAGGCGGTGATGCACAACGTCGAGCGTTCGAGCCAGCGTTTGGGATTATTGCGGGTGTAAGGAACCCCACCCCCTACCCCCTCCCCGACTTCAGGGAAGGGGATAAAGGCGGACGTAGGTGTGCTGGTCGCGCTGCAACTCCGGGGCATGTGACAAGGACATTTAAGCCCGCTAAATGGTTCATCCGGCAAGTCAGCTGGCGAAAAGACAGTCGGTCGTAGGGGCACGACGTGTCGTGCCCGGTTTACGAATTTACCGGATGAACCACTGAGACACAGAGGAACAGAGACACAGAGAAATTTTCCCTGCGCCTTTGCGTCCGCTCAGGGGTCGGCGCAGAGCGCCGACTAAAGTTCCCGCCAAAGACGGGAACCCCGCGCGTGCGCCTTTGCGTTAACGCTTTTGCTTTGTTTTTAGCTGAAAGCTGACCGCTGATCGCTAAGCTGCACTTCGCAGCGTAAAAAGCGTCAGTTCGGGGCGGCAGTTGAAGCGCATGGGAATGCCGGAGAAGCCCAGCCCTCGATTGGTATAGACGTACATGCTGCCCACCTGCCGCAGACCGGCAGTAAAGCGGCGCGCGAACGGCGGCAGGACAATATCCATCAGGATGGGCACGCGCACCTGTCCGCCGTGCGAGTGACCGGAAAGCTGGAGATCGAAGCGCCCGGTGGGCGCGCTCAGGTAAGCGAAATCCGGCTCGTGCGCCAGCAAAATCGCCGCGCCGTCGTCGGGCAGGCACTTGAGCAGCAGATCGAAGCGGGCGTGCATTTCCATATACGAATCCAGCCCGGCGATATGAAACTTGGC
>CALMDI010000374.1 GCA_937864975.1 uncultured Chloroflexota bacterium
CGACCCGGGGGATGAGCCTCCGGCCAATGCGGCATCGGATCACCTCCCGCCTCCACCCCAGGCTCCCGGCGCCACCAGCTCGCCCCAGCTTCCGGGGATGACCCCGGACGACCCATTCGCGCCCGACCTGGCCGAGCCGATCGCGCTAATCGGCCGGCTGCGAGATCTGGGGGTGTCGCTGGTCAGCGTGTCGATGGCAACAATCTGCCCGTGGGTGGTCGTCAGCAGCAGGACCGACCCCACCAGATCGAGCGAGGACATGCCGCTCACGCCGGGCAGCGCGACGCGCCAGACAACGCCGCCGTTCGGATCGTAGGCGGTGAGGACCGCGCCATCGAACAGGTACAGCGCTCCCGACGCGGCGCGCGCCACCGCCGCCGAACGCCCCGCGCGCGGCACGTCCTCTAACAGCGGCGTCCACGTGCCGTCCGCGCCGATACGCCACAAGCCGCCAAAGGTATATGCGAGCAGGCTGCCGTCGGGCGCGGTGGCGAACGCCCCGCCCTCGCGCACCGCCGCCTGATCGAGCAGCGCGCCGGACGCGGAGATCACTCGCATCTTGTCATCCTCGGTCACCAAGCCGAGCAGCGTGCCCGTGCTGTGCCAGCGCGCGATGGGCGGCACGCCGTCCACCGACCATGCCACGGCGCGCGCCTGGGGGTCGAGCGCTACCAGCCGGTCGCCGGGGGTATGAAACACCAGCAGATCGCCAAACGGCATCGGCGGGCTGTCGGGCGCGACGCTGAGCAGCCAGCTTTCGCCCGGCGACCCGTCGCGGTTGAATACCTGCATTCCGCCGTCAGAGTAGATCAGCAGCGCGCCATCGCCCGACGCGGTCAGCCCAACGGGTGCCCGGTCGAGCGCCGCGCGCCAGAGCAGACGTCCATCGGGCGTTATTCGACCGACACGCGCGCCGTCCAGAAAAATCAGACTCCCGTCGTCCAGCTCGACCGGCGGGGCGCTATCGCGACCGCTGACCAGCAGGTGATGCCAGCGGTAGGCAGGCTGCAGCCATGCCTGCCAGTTGACGATAAATTTCTCAGGACGCCGCCAGCCGTCCTCGTCGGGATCGCTCCAGTTATAGCCGTTCCCCGGCGAGGCAGGGTTGTTGAATTTGATCTCCAGGTGGACATGGGGCGCAGGGCGCGCGTCACCGACCGCCCCGATCACATCGCCCTCGCGTACGCAGCCTAAGGCGGGCGGAAAGGGCGCGCTTTCGGTTTCCATGACATGCCCGTACACGCTGTAGGCGATGCTTTCGTCGGGTAAGCGATGTTCCAGAATGACGACGCCGCCGTCGCGCCCCCAGGCGGTGGCAGACGCCATCATCACCCGTCCCGCCGCGATGGCGCGAACGGGCTGCCCCAGGCTGCTGCCCCGCCCACCGTACCAGTCCTCGGCGGTATGATAGCGTCCCTCGTGGCGCGCGCTGGCAGCGCCGTAATCCTGCACGAGCGTAAACGCCATCGTGTCCACCGGGTAGCGAACGCTCTCGACGACGCCGCACTGCGCCTGCGCCGCCATCGGGCGAACGCCAGGCAGCACGAACAGCGCGGCAATCACAACCGTCGCCAGAAGATGGTGGTGCGAAAGGAACGAACGAGTCATCGTAACGGGTTCAACCTGTTTCGGGCGAATGCGAGCGCGCCCTTGACCTTGCCGTTTTGACGACCAAGCATTATGCGTTTTTCCCATCGTGTCAACTCTCGGCTATCCTTGAGCGCGTTGGCGGCAAGGGAGACGGTTGAATGCACGCACGCGCGAGATGGCTGGTTTCGATTCTTCTGACATTCATCCTTCGGGCGGCGCTGCCCGCGGGCGCGCAGGATGCGAGCCTGCCGATTGCGGCGATCACGGATGGCAATGTCTGGCTTTACGGCGTTGCGGGTGAATCACGCCGCCTGACGAACGTCATGCCCGGCGAGCCGATCCTCGATCTGGCATGGAGTCCAGACGGCAGCGCGCTGGCGTTTACAGGTCGAAAGGCGAATGGCGCGATCA
The DNA here is from genome assembly GCA_937864975.1 of uncultured Chloroflexota bacterium. GTDB lineage: Bacteria > Chloroflexota > Anaerolineae > Aggregatilineales > Phototrophicaceae > ZC4RG36. The sequence goes on from CALMDI010000374.1 coordinate 2,002, forward strand.
GTCTGTTTCTGTGGAACGCGCGCGGCGGTCCCGTCGTGGAACTGACACAGGGGCTTCATCCCGCCCTGCCCGCCGGGTTCACAACCGACAGCCGCGAGCTGATCTACGCGGCAGCCGTGGAGGGCGGCGGCAGCGCGAGCGGCGATCTCGTGCAGGTCTACCGCTACACGCCGACGGCGGGTTCCGCGCCAGCGCCCATTGGCGCCTTCACGCTCACGACGCGATGCAGCCCGGAAAGCGCTCCGCCGCTGCCGACCGCCGCGCGTTATGGTTTCGAGACGGGTTCCGGGCAGTTCCCACGCGCTGTGCTGGCGATGATGCCGTTTGGGCTGCTGCACAGCGCCACCTGCCTGACGCCCGACCTGTGGCACATGAACCCGCAGAACGGGAATGACCGGCAGATGTTCGCGGCGGTGGATGGCGTGTTCGTGTCGCCGGAGCAGGCGCGCGCCGTGGTCGTGGCAGACGGCACGGTGACGTTTGTGAACACGGAGCTTGGACCGTACCTTCAGCTTGCCCCCGCCGCGGAACCGGATCAGGTGGGGTTTGGGCTGCCCGACAGCAACGAGATTTTCTACAGCACGCGCGAGGTCGTCGCGCCGGAGCCGCTGCCCGCTGCCGCTGCCGACGCGCTCGGCGCGGTCTACTTTCAGATGCCGATGCGCTATCGGGTGAGCCTGCGCCGCTTCAGCCTGCGAAGCGGGCGGGACGACGTGCTCTATACCGCCGACGCCTTCGCGATTGGACGGATTGCGCTCGCGCCCGACGGGGACACGCTCATTTTTAGCCAAATTCCCAATGCCGGGGCGTGGGTCGAGGCGGTCGCCAGCGGCGCGGCGCTGCCCGACGACTTCGCGGCTGCCGAGCGAATCGTACAGACTGAGGTCTACGCGCTCTCGCTCAGCGATGGCAGCGTGCGGCTGCTCGGCGCGAACTGGAATCGTTTTGCGCTGAATCCAGCACAGTCGCCATGACGAAGCTGTGAGCCACGGGGCGCAGCGTTACGTGTTCTCCGCGCGCAGGCGCTCGATGACGTCGCTCATGAGGTGCTTGAAGGCATCCAGGTGCGCGTCGGGCGCGAGGGCGGACACGAGCGGCAGGTTCGGGCGCTTGTCGGCGCGATCCTCCGTAAACTGCTCGTCGGGCGGCATCAGTCGGTTGAACTGGTCGAGAAGGGCGAGGCGCTCGGCGCGCGCTTCAAACGGCGGAAAATCCTTCAGATACTGCATCTGCACTTCGACGGCGGGCTGCTGCGGATACGCGCGCACCGAAAAGAGGAGGATGCCGCCGGGTCCAAGCCAGATGTGCGTGTGGAACGCCGGGTGCGCCCGTCCGCTGAACGTCACGGCGTCGACGTGCTCGCGCGCCCACTCGTGCAGGCTGCGCGCGACGGAAGCGCAGGTGCGCCCGTTGGGAAGCTGTTCCAGAAATTTGAAGAAATTGTGCTCGTTCGGATTGGGAGAGAGGCGCGCCGCTTCGGTCGGTCTGGGTTCCGGCGCAGGCTCGGTGAGGGAGACAGCCTTGAGCGCCGTCAGCAGCCGGTTCATCGCCGTATCCCGTTTCTTGCGAAAGTCGGTGTACTGGCGGTTGATCAGATGCAGCGGCATGGCGACATTTTCGATCAGGGCGACGAACAACGGCTTGCGTAAGTCCATCGCCAGCAGAGTTTCGCGCTCGACCCATTCGGATTCCCCGGCGGCTTTCGACATGACCACGATCATCGCGCCGCAGCCTTCGACCGCTTTCTGAATTTCGCGCAGCCAGGACGAGCCGTCCGGAATGCTTTCCACGTCAATCCACGGCGTGTAGCCCGCTTCCAGCAGGCGACTCGCGAGATAAACCGTAAACTCCGAATCGGTCGAGCTGTGGCTGATGAAAATGTAGGGTTTGGAAGGCATCAACATCCTGCGAGTCGGCACGCGGCACGCCGCTATTATACGTGACAACCGCCTCGCCGTCGCGTGGCGAACCTTCTGGGACTTGCCACCTGCCCGGAGCGGGGGTAGGATTCCCCGGTTGTCTGGGAGCAGTCCCGGTTATACACCGTAATACACCGTTTACTGACGAGGCGTATTATGTCTCAACCTTATTTCCCCGACGAGCCGATTCCCGACCATCTCGCGGATACCGGACCCACTCAGGCAGTGCGCGACCCACGCGGCGAAGCGCGCGCGCCGGGCTGGCAGCGCGCCTTTGGACTGTTGAGCTTAGCCGGCGCGACCGGGCTGACCATTGCCGCGATGCTGTTGATGCTCGCGCCCAACGCCGCGCCCGTGCCGGAAAACCCGCCGGTGCAGCAGAACGCCGAACAGCGCGAGCCGCTGCCCACCTTTACGCCCGCGCCGCAGCAGGAAAACAGAGTTGGCGAGCCTGTCAGCATGATCGTGTCGCTGCCGACGCTCGACCCGCAGGCGATTCCATCGATCCTCTCGACGCCGATGGCGCGGGCAAATTCGGCGGAAACCGATTTTGAAGCCGTGCGCGACGTGTATAACCCGTTCACCATTATCCCGGATCGCCCGCGCAGCGGCGTCGAGCAGTACACGATTGTGTCGGGCGACACGATCTTTTCCCTTGCCGAGCGCTACGGCTTGGAGCCGGAAACCATCGTCTGGGGCAACGACCACAGCGTGGCGGAAGGGCTGCGCGTCGGGCGAACGATCAATATTCTGCCCGTGAACGGCGTGTACTTTCAGGTCATCGACAACGAAGAAACCATCGCGCAGATCGCCGCGCGGTATCAGGTCGATCCTTACGCGATTATCGATTCCGAGTTCAACGACCTGTTCGGCAAAACCCCGCAAGACACGCTGCCCGATGGCATGTGGGTTGTCGTTCCGGGCGGGCAGCGCGAGCAGATTTCGTGGAACCCGGTGGTCGAGCGCGTCGCGGCGGGCAGCGGCAGCAGCACGAATGGGGCGATTTCCTTCGCTCCCGGCGACCCCGGAAGCTGCGGTCTCGTCACGAATCCCGGCGGCACGGGCTGGGTGCGCCCCATTTCCGGCTACCAGTGGATTCAAGGGTTTTCCGGCGTTCACAGCGGCGTCGATCTGTCGGCGGGAATGGGAACGCCCGTGTCGGCGGCGAACGGCGGCAGCGTGATTTTCGCCGGTTGGAGCAGCTTCGGCTATGGCTACGCGGTGGTCATCGCGCATGGTCCGTACACGACGCTTTACGCACACCTGAGCGCGATCAACGTGGGCTGCGCGCAGTACGTCTCGGCAGGCTCGGTCATCGGCGCGGTGGGCTCGAGCGGAAACTCATCGGGTCCGCACCTGCATTTCGAGATTCGCTATCTCGACTCGCCGACCGACCCGACGTATACCATGCCATTTTAGGCATTTCGATTTGACCGCTGAAAAACCTCTCGCCACTCCTCTCCGTCTCCGAGCGAGAGAAGTGAGCGAGACATCTTCGTAAGTCTCTTTTTCGCTCTTTTTGGGCGGCGGTTTGCGACCCCTTCCCCGGAAAAGGTATCATTCGCCGTCTATTGACAAGTCGTAATTGATGCACATCGCATTGCAGGCGAGATGCAGATTACCATTCCCTACGACGACCGCCTCATCGCGACGGTTCCTGTGTCCGACGAGCAGGACGTGCGCGGGCTGGTTCGGCGCATCCTCGAGCGGGGCGGCTACGACGTGGTCGAGGCCGCCGACG
>CALMDI010000375.1 GCA_937864975.1 uncultured Chloroflexota bacterium
AGGCTATCCCGAAGAAACCAACGCGCCCTATGGACTGGCGAAGAAAATGCTGCTGGTGCAAAGCCAGGCGTATCGCGCCGAGTTTGGCTACAACGCCATTCACCTGATGCCGACCAACCTGTATGGTCCCGGCGACCGCTTCGACCTCGAAACGTCGCACGTGATTCCCGACCTGATTCGCAAGATGACAGACGCCCAGGAACAGGGCATCGACCACGTTCTGCTGTGGGGCGACGGCTCTCCGACGCGCGAATTCCTCTACGTCGCCGATGCCGCGGAAGGGATCGCGCTCGCGGCGGCGCGCTACGACAGCGGCGAGCCGGTCAATCTCGGCAGCGGCATTGAAATCAGCATTCGCGATCTGGCGGAGAAAGTCGCGGAGTTGGTCGGCTTTGAGGGCGAGCTTCGCTGGGACACCAGCAAGCCGAACGGACAGCCGCGGCGGTGCCTGGACGTCAGCCGCGCGGAAAGCACCTTTGGCTTCCGCGCGAAAACGCCGTTCGAGGTTGGGCTTCGCGAGACGGTCGATTGGTACCGCGCGCAGCGTGTCGCGAGCCGTCCGTTGACCGCCTGAGCCAACGCGCGTCCCTTCCACTTAAGGCTGCGCCACCGCCTTTTCCAGTATGATGAGGCTATGCCTCTGTTTGTAACTCGCCATCCGAATACTGCCGCCGTCACTCTGCTGTTGGTGACTGCGATTGCGCTGTTCGCGCCGTATCTGGCGCAGCCGCACATGCTGATGTGGCCCCGCTCGGAGTTGGGAACCGATCTGCTGTCGGTGAACCTGCCGTCCGTCTCGTACTTCAGCGAGATGATTCGCCAGTATGGCGAGGTCCCCCTGTGGCAGGGAACGTCCGCGGGTGGGATGCCCCTGATCGGCAACCCCTCGATTCGCGTGTTCTACCCGCCGCAGTTGCTCCTGTCACTGCTTCCGATCCCCGTCGTCTGGGGCTACGCGCTGCTCAACGTCTTCCATTTCTGGCTTGCCGGGGTTGGAAGCTACGGTTTAGCGCGCGTCGTCCTGAAGACAAACGCATCTGTCGCGCTGCTGGCGGGGCTGCTGGTCATGCTCACCCCGCGCTTGACCTCGAATGTCGTCGGCGACGTAGGGTATACGCATGGCTTATGCTGGCTTCCGGTGTGCTTCCTGTGTACCCGGCTGGCATTTGACCGCCGCTCGTGGCGCTGGGGGGTCGCCGCGGGGCTGGCGCTGTGCTTCATTTACCTGAATAACGTCCAGTTTATCCTCTATGCAGGCTGGTTCGTCGGTCTCTATTTCGTCTTTCGCTGTGTCGCGCGCGCGGCATCGGGGCAGGCGCTTCGAGCGTGGATGTCCGAAGCGACCATCCTCGCCGTGATTGTGGCGGCGGCGGTCGGGTTTTCCGCGTTCCAATCCTTCACTTTCGCCAGTTACTTACCCTATCTCTCGCGCAGTACCATGACCCTGGCGGACGCAAATTATCTGGCGCTGCCGCCGCTGGTGCTCGTCAACATCCTTTTTCCCCTACCACAAAAATTCCCCGAATGGGAGGTCTACGCGGGGCTGCTTCCGCTCCTGTTCGCGCCGCTTGCCTGGTTCCACCCCGCCCGGCGCGAAGTTCGCTGGTGGTTCATCGTGCTGGCGTTTGCGATCCTGTTTTCGCTCGGCAGCGTGACGCCGCTGTACACCGCGATCTTTTACGGCGTTCCCGGCTTCAACCTGCTGCGCGCTCCCGCGCGCATGGGCTACGTCGCCGTCATCGCGGCGGCGATGCTGACCGCCCTCGCCGTCGACGCCCTGCTTCGCAGGCAGGTGATTTCCAGACGCCAGTGGGGTTACCTTTGCGGAAGCGCGGCGGCATTGATCGGCATCACCCTGCTCGGACGCTACCTCACGCGCCGCGCCGGGGAGCTAGACTGGATGCTCGGCTTGCTGGCGAGCGCGGGCATCCTTCTGACGCTGTGGGGGCTGTGGCGGTGGCAGCGGCGGCGCTACGCCCGCCCTCAAACGCTCACCCTCATGCTGGGCGCGGCGGCGGTCCTGGACTTGCTCCCGATTGGGCTGGCGTTCGGGACGCCTCAGCCCGTGAGCGACTTTCTGCAGCTCACGCCCATCGCGCAGATGCTTGTCCAGCGCGCGCCGGAAACGCCGTTTCGGGTTTACAGTACGCGCCGCGAAATCAGCGACGCGGTTGCCGCCGCGCATCAATTGGAAATCGTCGATGGACTGAACTCGTTTCAATTCGAGTCCTACGCACGGTTTATGAGCGCCGCATCGGGCTGCCCGCTCGACGGACTGGCAGCCGCCATTCCGCCGTGCGCTTCCAACGAGCTTTCGACCACCGCATACCGGAGTGCCATGCCAAATCCGATGCTGCTCGGACTGCTCAACGTCGGCTATCTCATTACGTCCGTTGAATTGTCACCAGACCCGAATCTCACGCTGATCGGGAGCGCCGGGGAGCAGCGCCTTTACGAAAACACGGCGGTCATGCCGCGCGCCTTCATTGTCGGGCAGGCGGAATGGGTGGAAGGCGACGTTTTTGAGCGCTTGCGCCAACTCGACAACGCTTCGGTTGTTCTGCTGGACTCCAATCAATCCATCGACTTCGACCTGCCGGACAATGCGTTTGTCGATACCGCCGAAATCACGCGCCACACACCCAACGAAATGCGCGTGACGGCGACTATGCCCGCGAGCGGCATTCTCGTCGTGGGCGAGCCGTGGACGCCGGGCTGGTTCGCCACCGTTGACCAGCGACCGGCTGACGTCCTGCGCGTGTACGGCGCGCTGCGGGGCGTCTTTCTTCCGGCCGGGGCGCACGAGGTAATCTTCTTCTTTCGTCCAATCGCGTTCGTCGCCGGTGTGGTCGTTACCGGTCTCACGGTGTTGATCTGCGCCGCGCTTTATC
>CALMDI010000376.1 GCA_937864975.1 uncultured Chloroflexota bacterium
ACAAAAATTTGCTAACACTAGGTCAGTTCCTAATCTAGTCTGAACAATAGTCTGGGATGTTTAAGGACTTGGGCTGTTCCGATCCGGGATAGAGCGATTCGCATAGCGTTCCCAATCCCAAATCGCCGCAGTCCCATTGACTTCCTCACCGATGGCTTCAAGGTGTTTGCACCGCTCCGCAAGCACGAGTGCCTGTTGTTGTGCTTCCTCACTGTAGGCCCATCTGGGCGTATAGTGTTCGACGCGCTGATCTTTCCAATAGATAAATCCTTCGTGGTCGATAGTTAGATGTTCAATGCCATGAAACCACGGCTTTTGGTATCCAGCCCGAACGTTTCCCACCAGCTCGTAAAAAGCGGCTTCGCCTTCTTCGACGTGGTAGGGCAGCCCAAGCTCGTCCGACGCCTGGATGATCGCGCGCGTCGCCTGCTCCCACAAGGCGTCCTCGCCCACGTATTTGTCGCTTTCCGGGTCGCGGACGCCGACGCGCGCGCGAAAGTCCGTCAAGCCGAGCGTGTTGAAGACGTATTGAATCAGCCGGACGACGCTCTTGAATTCTTCGAGAAGCTGATCGGGCGTGACGAACAGGTGCGCGTCGTCCACCGTGAAGCCGCGCACGCGCGTCAAGCCGTGAAGCTCGCCCGACTGTTCGTAGCGATAGACCGTGCCGAACTCGGCGTAGCGCACGGGCAGGTCGCGGTACGAGCGGCTTTCGCTGCGGTAGATCATGATGTGATGCGGGCAGTTCATCGGCTTGAGAAGGAATTCATCCTCCTCGACCTCGATGGGCGCGTACTGGCTGTCCTTGTAGTACGGGTAATGTCCCGACGTCTTGTACAGATTCAGGTTGCCGATGTGAGGCGTCACTACGGGTTCATAGCCGTGGTCGATCTGCACCTGCCGCAGCCAGCGTTCGAGCGTGTCGCGCAGCATCGCGCCTTTCGGCTTCCACAGGGGCAAGCCCTTGCCCACCAGCGGGCTGAACGTGAACAATCCCAGCCGCTCGCCCAGCGCGCGGTGATCGCGTCGCTTCGCTTCTTCGAGAATGCTCAGGTAGTCCTGAAGCTGCTCCGGCGTTTCCCAAGCCGTCCCGTAGATGCGTGTCAACTGCGGGCGCTTCTCGTCGCCGCGCCAGTAGGCTCCGGCAGGCGGCTTGAACGTGACGCTGATCGCCTCCGGGTCGATGGCGCTCGTGCTGGCGACGTGCGGACCGCGGCACAGATCCGTGAACGTGTCCTGCGTATAGACCGTGAGCTGTCCGGCAGGCGCGGCAATCTCGTTGCCGTTCTCATCCACGCGCCCGCCGACGAGATCGCGAATGAGTTCCAGCTTATACGGCTGGTTCTGGAACAGCCCTTGCGCTTCGGCGGGCGTCACGTCGCGCACCGAAAATGCGTGGCTGCCGCGGATAATCTCCTTCATCCGGTTCTCGACCCACTGCAAGTCCTCTTCCGTAACAGCGCGCGGCAGGTCGAAATCGTAATAGAAGCCGTCTTCAATCGGCGGTCCGATGGCGATTTTCGCTTCTGGAAAGCGCTCCAGCATCGCCTCGGCAAGCACATGCGCCGCCGAATGCCGAATGCGATAAAGCAGGCTATCTTCGTAGTTTCCGTTGTTCCCCATGATAAATCCTCGGTGGGTTCGACGGGCACGCGCCACCCCATTGGGGCGCATCCCGGTCAGTCGTTGTTTCGTTCGATAAGCTGTTGTTGATCTCGGTGCCGCGCAATTATAACAGACGTACACCGCCTGCCGAAGCGTCAGCACGGCATCAAACCGCCGTCGGTAACGGTGGATTGAAGCTGTGTTGATGTCGATTTGAGGGATAAGGGAAGGTTCGAGTTTGTCGCCGTCAGGCGACGGTGTCGTCCTCAGCCTTTAGGATTTCGGTGAGCACGACCGCCGCGACCTCGGCGGTACCCGCAGGGTCATCCACGCTCGTGTTTAATGCCAGCGTGAAGACCGTCTCGAACGTGTCGAGCGCGAGGAGGTTATCAATCGCGTCTTCAATCGTGTCCCGGTCGAGGTTTTCGACCAGAATGTGGGGCGTTTCCATCACGGCGTAAGGGACTGCCGGGACATCCGTAAACTGCTTGCCCACCTCATAGCTCAGCGACATCTGGCGGCGCAGGTAGGGCACCGTGACGAACGCCGCCGTGTAATAGGCGCCATCTTCCATTTCGACGATGACGTCACACGCATCGCTCGCGTCCTGCTTCTCAACCCAAAGGCGTCGGGGCATGGAGCCGAGGTGTTCCATTGGCATTACTCTTTCTTAAATATCGCGTTCCTTCCGAGCGTTGGCATCTCGTGTACGCGCTGGTGTTTTCAATCACAATCGTTAGTCAGCATATGCGAAAATAAGATTCTTTGTCAAGCTCAATAACAGGTCACAAAAGTTCAGAAGGGCATTCATGGATTGCTAATCTTCGCGCCTCAGTCTCTGCCTTCAAAACCGAACTGCACGCGGTTCATAAGGGGCTAAGAGAGCTATTATGTCACAGACAAAGTGCATACCAACTCTATTAAATGTATTCTTTCATTTTATTTGACAGTCCCTCGCAATGCTCGTATACTTCCAAAAGCAACCGGGCGCGACGCAACCGCTTTAGGAGGACGTTATGATGCAAGGCAACGACAGCTTCAGGCTGGTCGTCCGCCGAGGTCCGCAGCCCAATCAAGTCTATGAGCTGAATAAAGACATCGTGACGCTGGGACGCGACATCACCAACGATATCACGATTAATGATCCCGAAGTCAGCCGCCACCACCTGCGCCTTACGCGCGGGGCGGGCGGATATACGCTTGAAGATCTTGGCTCGACAAACGGAACGTTCGTGAACGGGCAGCGCCTGACGGGCGCGCGCCCGCTTCGCAACGGCGACATGGTCGGTCTGGGCGAGACGGTGACGCTGGGTTACGAGTCGGCAAATGCGGCAGCGGCGAGCTATGCGCCGCCGGACAGCCCCGCGGCGGCGATGACCGCGCCCGGCGCCGCGCCGAGACCCGCGGCAGCCCCGTATGCGCCGCCGCAGCAGTCCCCATCCCCCTACAGCCCGGCGGGTTATAACGCGCCGCCCAGCCCTGCCGGAGGGGGCGCGCAGGTGTACAACGCGCCGCCTGCCGTGCCGCAGGCGCCGCCCGGCACCGGCTACGATTACGATCCGTACGAAGTGCGTGAGGAAGAGCCGCGCAGTAATGCGCGCTGGTTTCTCATCGGCTGCGGCGGACTGACGTTGTTCTGCTGCTGCGGTACGCTCGTCGGCGCGCTGCTGATCGACCAGATGTGCCTCTGGGATCGCCTGCCCATCGTCTACGACATCATTCAGGCATTCGGTCGCACGATGGTCTGTTGAAGCAGAAGTTAAAAGTGAAACGTGGAAAGTAACGAGTAGCAGCGTAGCCTCGGCAAACGCTCTGATAGGCATGGCTCGTGTTTTTCGTCACCGGCTTCGCCCCGCGTGTTTGCGCGGGTTTTAGATTCCGTTGTTCCGCTTCCTCTCATTGGTTAGACTTCGCTTATCCGCCTTGATCACACAGGAGCAGATAATGGACTATCGACGGTTAGGCGACGCCGGCATGAAGGTGAGCGTCATCTCCCTGGGCGGCTGGATTAACTATGAAGAAGGCAAAATTGGCGAGGACAGGGTTCGCCAGATCATCGAGCGCGCCTACGAACTGGGCATCAACTTCTTCGACATTGCCGACGTCTATGGCAACGGCAGCGCCGAGCGGCAGATGGGCGAGATTTTCAGACAGTTCCCGCGCCACACACTGGTGATTTCGACCAAAGTCTTCGGCAAGATGAGCGACGACGTCAACGACCGCGGCTTATCGCGCAAACACATTTTCGAAAGCATCGACAAGAGCCTCGACCGGCTGCAAACGTCCTACGTCGACATTTATTTCTGCCATCGCCCCGACCCGGATACGCCAATTCTGGAAACGGCGCGCGCCATGAACGATCTGATTCATCACGGCAAGGTGTTGTACTGGGGCACATCCGAATGGGACGCCGGGCAGCTTCAGGAAGCGCTCGAGCTGTGCGAAAAATACCACCTTTATAAACCGCAGGTCGAACAGCCGCAGTATTCGATGCTGTACCGCGAGCGCGTGGAGACGAAAATCCTGCCCGTGTCGGAGCCGAACGGCATTGGACTGGCGCCGTATTCGCCGCTGGCGCAGGGAATGCTGACCGGCAAATATGATGAGGGGATTCCCGATGACTCGCGCTTTGCCAGAGAGACATGGGCGAAAGATCGCTTCTTCAACGAAACCAACCGCGAGCGCGTGCGGCGGCTCAAGCCCGTTGCCGACCGGCTCGGCGTCACGCGGGCGCAGCTTGCGCTGGCGTGGCTGCTGCGCCAGCGCGGCGTGAGCAGCGTCATCACCAGCGCCACAAGCGTCGCGCAGGTGGACGATAACGTGGGCGCGGCAGCCGTGGCGATTCCCGACGCCGCGCTGGCGGAGATTGATACGATTCTGGGGTAGAGCTTTCTGGTTGTGCGTTCAGTTCGTGAGGGTGTATTCAATCGACAGCGGACCGAGCAGCCCATCTTCGTCGCGCCCGGCGATGGCGACGCTGGCAAGCAGCGACGCTCTGAAAATTTCCGAGGCAATATTGGTATCCGACGTCTCGAAGTATTGATTGTACTGGAGCGAGCCTGGGTAGCGCAGCGCGACGACGTAGCTCACCGCCTCGGGCGCCGGCTCCCAGACGAGCGAGCGCTCGCCGCTGCCATTGTCGCGCACGACGACGTTGCGCGGCGCGCGAGGTCCGTCCGCCAGCACCTTCGCCGCGACCAGGACAGCCTGGGTCGCCCTTGACAGGTAATTGGGCTGAACATCGTCAAGGGTATCGTTCGGCGTGTGCTGGCGGTTAAATTCCTCGAGCGGCTCGATGAACCGTACCGCGGGATACCCGACTTCGCTGAACGACATATGATCGCCGAAGCGCCCTTCACGGTCGGTCGCGTCCTGAATCTCCAGTTGGAAATCGGGCATGTAATTGGAAACAACCAGGTTCAGCTCGCGGGCAAGCTGCCGCGATTGAGACGCAGGTTCGTTCGGACCTTCGGAGTAGACGCGCAGCACCCGGTCGTTGATGGAGCCGTCCGCTCCCGTCGAGCTTCCGACGATGTCGAGGTTAATCATCGCAAGCAGGGGCAGGTCGTAGGCGCGGATGTAGTCGTTGATGAAGGCTTTGCTGCCCTCGCGTCCGATTTCCTCGGCGGAAAACGCCGCAAACAGCACCGTCGCCCGCGGCGGCTGCGGATCGAGCGCCATGATGCGCGCGACTTCCATCAGCGCCGCGATGCCGGAACCATTGTCGTTCGCGCCCGGCGCGTAGGCGCTGCCGTCTTCAATGGCGTAGGAAATGGTGTCGTAATGCGCGCCGATGAGGATAACGCCCGCGCCCGTTTCACGTCCGGCAAGGTAGCCGACGACGTTTTCGGCAGTCGAGCTGACGTCCCCCCATTCGACGTTGAAGCTGTGGGGAATGACCCGAAAGCGCCCCTGCGATTGGGCTTCCAACTCGCGGAAATACGCGCTGATGTAATCGCGCGCCGCGTTGACGCCCGCGCCCGGTCGAGTGTAGCCGGAATTCACGTGCCGCGTTTCAAGGCTTTGCAACGTTTGAACGTGCGACATCAATCCTTCCGCGCTGACCTGATTGAGAAGACTCAAGAGGACGGCATTGCTCGGCGGCAGCGCCGTTGCCTGCACCGGCAGTTCGTCGGGGCTTAACGTCGCGTAACCGATGGTCGGCAGCGGCGTCGCGGTCGCTCTCGGCATCAGGGTAGGCGGCGGCGGCGAACTCAGGTTGCAAGCGAGCAGCATGAGCAGGAACCACAAGCCGAGAAGGATTGTAACTAGGGTTACACGCTTCATCGTAGCGCTATGATACCCCGAACCGCCGCGGATGTTCCACCATGACTTGGGTACGCGACTGTCGAGCGCGTCGGATCATAGGGCAATCGTGGGGGCGTGGGAACTCAGCGCGGGGCGCTAGTCAAATTCCTGAAGGCATTTCGGCTTCGGGATTTTGCCTTGCTTTTCGCGGAACAGCAGGTCGAGGGCAAGCGCCGACGTTCCGTGATCGGGTGTGCCTAAGCCCTTGCCCGTCACCGAGTCGTAGAACTGGTGAAAACCGTTCTCTTCGACCAGTCGAAACGACTTCTCCGCGATGTCTGAGGCGAGCGCGTGAAACCCATAGCGGCGCAGAGCGAGATAAATCAGCCAGTTATCGACCATCGAAATCGGGTTATCCGACCCTTCCAGCCAAGGAAACAGCTTGTCGTTCGCCTGCGCGCTGACGCGACTGACCATCTCCGCCGCGTCGGACGGCGAGACGCCCCGCCCCACCATCATGGTCAGCAGCGTCGCATTCACGCGCTCGTACAGGTCGACCGGCTGCGCGTGGAGCGCGGCTTCGACCGCTTTGGCGCGCGTTTCCCAGTGCGCCGCCTCGCCCGGATCATCCATATCCGAGGCGATGTGCGCCAGCGCGTCAAGGTCGGCGGCGCGAATGGCGTTCACGTTCACGGCGCCGCCCCCGACGATGAATTCGTCGGGATAGTCGATGCGAACGAGGTTGTCGGCGTCGTCATCGCGGCGGCGGTCGAACCATTCGTGCCACGCGACCAGCTTTGGATACAGGCGCTCCAACAGGCTCGTGTCGCCGCTGAAGTGATACACCTGCACGGTGGCATACGCCAGCAGGGGCGGCGCGGTCAGGTCGGCGTGCTGCATCTCGCTCCCCGGACTCGCCCAGAAAACACGCCCCGGCACCATTCCGGCGTCGTCCCCCGCCTGCACCTGATGAGCGACCGCGCTTTTAAGCTCGTCGCCTGCCATATCGAGGTCGAACCAGCGATAGACCAGCGCGTACAGCGCCGAGTTCCACGGCGACTGCTGGTTCTCGGCGTCGGGCGCCGGCTGTGTATAGCGATTATAGCCGGACTGGCGGCGGCTGCGGTTGAGCAGCGCGCGCACCTGTTGAATCCAGTGTCCTTCGTTGATGTCGTCAGGAAAGCTCATCGCGATCCGCCCACAATTACGGAGTCCCAATTTATGAGTGTAACGCAAAGTGACGCCATCAGCGCGAAAACTCTTGAGAGACCAATCCGCGATTCAGGCGCGAACTACCCCGGCACTTCTGACTTCCAGTGCTCGTATTCCATATAGCGTGCTGTCGCGTCCGCCTGTTCAGCACCGAGCAGCTTGCCGACGACGTGCAGCGCCATGTCGATGCCCGCCGAGACGCCCGCCGACGTGACGACCTTGCCATTGTCGACCCACCGCTCGCCGGGGCGAAGCTCGGTGTTGGGCGCGGCGGCGCGCAGCTCGTCAAAGCTGGTGTGGTAGGTGGTCGCCGCCAGCCCGTCCAGCAGCCCGGCGCTGCCCAGCACCAGCGCGCCGGTACACACCGAAAGCACCTGCTCGGCGGGCGCGGCGTGCTGGCGAATCCAGTTCAGCAGCGCCGGATTATGCATCACGGCGCGCGTCCCGCGACCGCCGGGCACGAGCAAAATATCCGGCGGCGGGCAGTTGTCGAGGGTATATGCCGGGTTGACACTTAAGCCGTTGCGCGCCAGCACCGGTTCCGGCTTTTCCGCAACGGTATAGACGTTGAAGGGCGGAGTGCCGTCGGACAGCCTTGCGACGGCGAACACCTCGAAGGGTCCCGCGAAGTCGAGGACTTCGACCTCGTCAAAGATCAGAATGGCGACGTTTCGCTGCATGGGACATGTCCTTGTTGCTAGCCGCGCCGTGAGTATTCGGCGGGCGCGAAGAAGACGAGGATATCGAGGGCTTCGGTGATGCTGTGAAAACGATGCGCCACCTGCGCCGCCACGTAAACAACGCTGCCCGCTTCCACCGGGCGGTCTTCGTCGCCCACGCGAATTTGCCCGCGCCCGCGAATGACGTAATACACCTCGTCCTCGGTGTGCGGCTGCTGCGGGTCGGTGGCTCCGGCGGGTAAGCTGTACAAACCCACGCGCGCGGGTACCTTCAGAAATTCGAGATACAGCTTCCCCGACGCTGCGCGCTCGGAAACCAAATCGGCAAGCTCAAAAGTATCCATGATTCAAATCCTCAGGAAAAAACTTAACTTTGTTGAATTTCTTTACTACGCCAGCAGCGCCAGCATCCCATTCCACACCAACAGCGTTCCCATGCCGACGACAATCGTGATCAGCAGGTTCTTCGTGCGCCATGCGACCAGCGCCGCCGCCAGCCCGGCGATCAGGCGCGCATTGTCGGCGGCGATGAACAGGCGGTCGCCGTCCGGCATGAGCAGAGCGGGCACGATGATCGCCGCGAGGACGGCGGGCGGCACGTAGCGCAGCGCCTGAAACACGCGCTCTGGCAGCGGAATATTGCCGACCAGCGCCAGCACCGGGTAGCGCACGGCAAACGTCACGAGTGCCATGCCGAGGATGAGCACCACTTCGTTCATGACACGTCCTTTGGTCTTGCGCGCGTGGCGGCATCTGACTTGCCGAACGTAAGCACCGTTGCATGAGGATCAGCGACGCGCGGCTGTGGGGTGGGTTCCCGTTTACTCAGCACATTCTCTGCCGCCAACCCCGCGACGACGCCCGTAAGCGCCGCCACGAGCAGCCCAAGCTGGTTCGGCAGCCCGTGCGCCAGCAGGGCAACGACGCCCCCGACGACGACCGAGACAAGCACCGGGCGATTTTTCACCATCGGCACCAGCATCCCGATAAAGGTCACCGACATCGCGAAATCCAGACCCCATTGCGCGGGGTTGGGAATACGCTGCCCGGCGACGATGCCGAACCATGTCCAAAGCTGCCAGTTGAAGTACATCAGGACCGACGAGCCGAGGAAGTACCAGTGTTTATAGGGCGACGAGTCGGGTTCTTCGTAGCGTTGAATCACGAGGACGAACGATTGGTCGGTGAGCGAGAAGCCGAGCGGCGCAAGCCAGCGCTGCGGCAGGTGCTTCATATAAGGCGCGAGCGACGCGGCGTAGAGCGCGTGGCGCAGGTTGACGACGAACGTGGTCAGAATAATGATCGGCAGGGGCGTGGCGCTGGCGACCAGTCCCGTCGCGATGAACTGCGCCGACCCGGCGAACACAAACGCCGACATGCCCGCGGCGCCGGCGGGCGATAAGCCACTGGCGACTGCCACCGCGCCGAAAATGATGGCGAATGGAATCGAGCCGAGGGCAAGCGGGATCGTCGCCTTGAAGCCGGCGAGGAATTCCGCGCGGCGCGTAGCTGGAACCGACACACCTACCTGCGATGCCAAAACGGTGACCTCCGGCTTGTCAGACAATCAAAAACGATAAGTAGCTATTGGATACAGGGCGGTTGGGGCAAAAAATCGCTCAGGCGAACGATCCCACGTTTAGGCGCTGCCGAGCTGCTCCATCAGACCTGGGATATCCGATTGATTCCATCGTTCGACCATCTGCCCATTGCGGAAGCGCAGGATGCCGATCCCTTCCCAACTGACCTGTTTGCCGGTCGCGGGAATACCCTGGAACTCTGCCCGGTGGGTGGCTCGCGCCGTGAACCGCGCGACGACCTTATCGCCCTCGGCGATCAAATCCTCAATCTCCAGATGGAGATCGGGGAAGGCAGTGCGAGTGGCGCGAATGAGGTCGCGATAATCCTCGCGGTCGGTTGCCCCGGTGTGATCGACGTAATCCGCTGCCACGAGCTCGTCGAATGCCGACATGCTGCCCTGATTAATCAGTTTATCGAACACAAGGCGGGTGAGCGCCTTGAGATCATCGCTGGAGGTAGCCATCGTGAATTTCTACTCCGTCGGCTCGCCGGGCATCTGTCCGTAGAGATACGCCCCCGGAAAATCGTCCGCGACCTGTTTCTTCTTGCCGCTCCAGGTCTCAATCGCGATTTTGTAGACCGACGTGCGCTTGATCTCGTCGTCAGCAATCGGGCGGTAGTGAATGCCGGGGCGCAGGTGCGGCGCGGCCGCGAGCGGCGCCCACGCGTCCACCACGACGGGCGTGAGCGTGCCGCGGAAGCCCGGCGGCGCGACGCCGACGAGCGTGTACGGGCGGCCGTTGACGGTGAGCGTGCGGCCGATCGCGCCGCTGTCGGCGCCGAGGCGCGTCTGCCAGAGGCGGTGCGAGACCATGAGCACCGGGCTCGCGCCGGGGCGATCCTCGTCGGGCGCGAACGTGCGGCCGAGCGCGGGCGAGACGCCGAGCACCCGGAAGAAGTTGGCGCTCACGAGGTTGCCGAGGACCGTGCGCCCCTCACCGCCGGCGCTCACGGTGACGTGGGCGCGCGTCCACGCCGCGACGCCGTCGAGCGTGCGCGCACGCTCGCGCAGCGCGTCGAAGTACCGGCCGCTCGCGGCCATGCGCCCCCGGTCGCCCTGCATGGCGCGCTCGATGGAGACGAGCCGCGCGGCGTCGCGCGTGCCGGGGAGCGGGCGCAGGGCGAGCGCGTTCATCGCGCTGAAGATCGTCGCCACCGCCCCGGCGCCGAGGGACACCACGAGGACGGTGACGACCGTGAAGACGGGGGTGCGTCGCAGCATGCGGCCCGCGAGGCGCAGGTCCGCGGCGAGATGGTCGAGCATTCGGGCCTTCCGGATGTGTCGGGCGTGACGGTCGGCGGCAGTGCTGCGCGAAGGTGCTGCGGTACGGCGACTCCTGTCAGGCCACGCGCAGCCGGCGCACGAACCGGCGCGCGCGGCGCACGAAGGCGGCCGTCGCGTCGCACGCAGTGGCCGCGCGGCGGCGCCATGCCGGCCGTGCGGCGCGCTCGAGCGCGGTAGCCATCGCGGGCGCGCCATCCCACCGCGCGTCGGGCTCGCGCTCCAGCGCACGCGCCAGCACGTCGACCAGCGCGCGCGGGACGTCGGCCGGCATCGACGAGCGGTCGATGCGCCCGCTGATCGTGCGCTCCGGCAGGCGCGCCGCGAGCATCACCCAGCCGAGCATGCCGAGCGCGTACACGTCGCTGCGCGCGTCGAGCACGCCGAGCCCGAGGCGCTGCTCGGGCGCCATCCACGCGGGCGTGCCGCCGACGTCCAGGGCGGCGCCGATCCCGCGGTCGTGGTGCGGCAGCGCCGCGATGCCGAAGTCGGTGAGCAGCGGCCGCTCGTCGCCGGAGGCGAAGAGCACGTTGTCCGGCTTGAGGTCGCAGTGCACCACGCCCTGCCGGTGCGCGTGCGCCAGCGCATCGCACAGCTGCACGAGCATGCGCGCCGCGACCACGGGCTGCAGGCGCCCGTTGAACGTGAGGCGCGTCGCGAGCGACCCGCCGCTCGCGCACGGCATCATCGTCCAGCAGAGCGGATGCTCCTCGTCCGTCTCGCCGTAGGCGAGCACCGGCACGATCCCGGGGTGCGACAGGTGCGCGACCGTGCGCGCCTCGCGGCGGAAGCGCTCGCGCTCCTGGGGGTCGGCGGCGAGCCGCTCGCGCAGCACCTTCACGGCGAGCACGCGGTGCAGCAGCAGGTCGCGGACGAGGAACACCTCGCCGTAGCCGCCGGCGCCGAGCGCGCGCACGACCTTGTACTGCGAGCCGAGCGCGCGCTCGAGCCGCTCGGCGAGCGTCGGCGTGTCGGCGACCGCGGGCGCGACGGCGCGATGCGCGCCGGTGGTGCCGGTGGCACCGCGGGCGGGGCGCGTGGCGGCGCGATGGGCGCCGGTGATGGGACGGAGCGGGAGGACGGTCATGGGAGTGAGCGATCGGGACGCGTGCTGCCTAAGGCGAGCGGCGTGCCGTCGCGTGCTGCTCCCTAACGCACTATCCCACAACGACTTGACAGTTCGCTTACGCGGGTCGGCGCGGTGCCGGGTGCGCGAAAACGGGACGAGGGTGTTCGATTCCGGACACTGCCGGGACGCGTTGCGCGGCACGTGTGGCGGCGCTCGGAACGTGTTCCGCAGCGCGCGTGGCGGCGCGCATGACGTGTCTGGCGCGCGGCACGCAGCGCGCGTTCTGTGCTGTTGCCGAGCACGCGTCACGCGCGCC
>CALMDI010000377.1 GCA_937864975.1 uncultured Chloroflexota bacterium
CGTGAAAGCCGTCCCGGTTGCGCTGGAGCGCGCGGGCTGGACGATGGGCGACGTCGATCTGTTTGAATTCAACGAGGCGTTCGCCGCGCAGGTTCTGGCGGACGCTAAAGGCTTGGAACGCGACGGTCATCATTTACCGATGGAGAAGCTCAACGTTCACGGCGGCGCGATTGCGCTGGGGCACCCGCTTGGCGCAAGCGGCGCGCGCGTGCTGGTCACGCTCATTCACGCGCTGCAAGACCGGGGGTTGAAGCGCGGCTTGGCGGCATTGTGTTTGGGAGGCGCGGAAGCCGTCGCGCTGGCAGTCGAACTTGAGTCGTGATTTTTTCCCGCGCCCGGTTTGATCCCGGTATCGTCGTCGCCGCCATCCTGCCGCTGATCGGGATTTTGCCGACGCTCAACGCGGGCGTCATCAACACCGCCGATGGACCGCTGCACGTGCAGCGCATCGTCGCCATGAGCATCATGCTCGGCGAAGGCAATCTCTACCCCCGCTGGATTCCGTGGTTTCACATCGGCTTCGGTTATCCCATCTTCAACTACTACCCTCCCGGTGTGTTCACCCTCGGCGGGCTGCTCGTCCGGCTCGGCTTGACCGCGACCGCCGCCTTTACCGCTGTCGCCACGCTCGCCTGGATCCTCGGCAGCGTCGGCACGTACCGGCTGGCGCGGCGCTTTCTCCCCGCGCACGCCGCCATTCTCGGCGCGATGCTCTGGGCATACGCACCCTCGCGGCTATTTGAAGTCTGGGATCAGGGCAGCCTGCCGCAAATGATGGCGGCGGCGCTGATTCCGTGGCTCTGTGACGGCATTATCGGCGTCGCGCGGCAGCCGTCCCGCCGGGGATTGCTCGGCATCGCGCTTCCGCTGGCGGGCATTATCCTCAGTCACCAGCCGATCACCTTCATCACCGCCCTGTTTGTCGTGCCGCTGGCGCTCGTCGTGCCCTTCTGGGAGTCGCGCCGCGAGCCAGCAGACACCGCCACGAATCATCCAACGAACGGCGAATTAGCGCCGCCAGTTCCGTTTACAAACGCCGGGTGTTCGTCGCGCTTTGGCGCTTCCACGCTTTCGTTTGACAAAGGCTCCTTCTTGCGTCGCCTGCTCCACGTCGGCGGCGGTCTGGCGCTCGGCGTGGGACTGGCAGCTATCTTCCTGCTCCCGCTGGCGCTCGAACTCCGCTACGTGCAGGCGGCGCGCGGCGCGCAAGACACGGTCGATTACCTTGTCAGCAACTTTCTTCAGCCGTCCGAAATCTTCGCGCAGCCTCCCGCCGCCGACCTGACCGACCTGCGCTACGAGCTTCCGACCACGCTCGGTGTGATCGGGGGCGTGCTGGCGGTGGCGGGGATACTCGCGCTGGCGAAGGGGCGGCAAACCGGGCTGCTCGCCCTGCTGGTCATCGCGCTGCTGTTTGTGCTCTTTATGCTGGTCGAAGCATCCCTGTCCATCTGGCTCGGCATTCCGTTCTTTCGCCAGCTTCGCTTCCCGGAACGCTTTCTGCGCGTCGGCGCGGTGCTGATTGCGCTGGCGGGCAGCGCGAGCATTCTGCTGCTCCCGCGCCGCTGGCAGATCGGCGGGCTGGCGGCGGCGATGATCGCGGTTCTGGTCGCCGCGCTGCCGATGATTTACCCCAATCAACGCTTCATCACCTATGATCGGCTGACCGCCAGCGAGGAAATCAGCTTTGAGCTGACGCAGTACACCTGGGGCACGACCAGCTACGACGAGTTTGATCCGATCTGGGGCGACGATATCCCCCTCCCGCGGCAAGCGCCGGAGCAGGAAGCCTACGCCGCCGACCCGCTGCGCGTCGTCGTCAACCGCGTCGACATGGCGCGTTACGGCGACATCATGCAGGTCGAGCAGGTCGATTCGCAGGCGGTGCGCGTCCGGCTGACGCAGCGGCATCCCGTGCGCTTCCACCAGTATTACTATCCTGG
>CALMDI010000378.1 GCA_937864975.1 uncultured Chloroflexota bacterium
GACCCGCCGAATCTGGCGCGGGCGCTGCGCGGCGAAACCGGCACGCGCGTCGTGCCTGGATGAAGCAGACTAACCGCCAAGACGCCAAGAGCGCCAAGAAATGAATTTTCAAGAACCAGATAATGAGCTAGATGAGTTAGCGAAGCGCGTCATTGGCGCGGCGATTGAAGTTCATCGGCTGCTCGGACCTGGTTACTTAGAATCCGTTTATAAAGAGGCATTATGTCTCGAATTATCGATGAGGCGTATTCCCTATAACCGACAGCATCCCGTAGGTGTTCTTTACAAAGGGCATCGGGTCGGTGAAGGCTTCCTTGACATATTTGTTGACCAATGCCTGATCGTTGAACTTAAAGCTGTTGAGGCACTTATGCCTGTCCACATGGCACAAGTTCTCTCGTATCTCAAAGCGACCCAATGCAAACTCGGATTACTCATAAATTTCAATGTTCCAATGCTTAAACACGGAATCCGTCGCGTCATTTTATCCTAATATTCTTGGCGCTCTTGGCGTCTTGGCGGTTCAAATTTGATGGCAACGATTCGTGAGCTTCGGTGTTCGGTTTGTGGACGCACGTTCGCGCCGGACAGCGTGCGTTATACCTGTCCCCATGATGGCGCGGTCGGCACGCTGGACGTGCTTTACGATTACGACTCGCTGAAGACGGAACTGGATCGCGACCGCCTGCGCGTCAGTCATGAAGGGTCGATGTGGCGCTACCGCGCGCTGCTGCCGCTCGCGCCGGACGTGATCGCGCCGCCGCTTCAGGTCGGGTGGACGCCTCTCTACGACTCGGCGCGTCTTGCCGACGACCTGGG
The DNA here is from genome assembly GCA_937864975.1 of uncultured Chloroflexota bacterium. Taxonomy (GTDB): domain Bacteria; phylum Chloroflexota; class Anaerolineae; order Aggregatilineales; family Phototrophicaceae; genus ZC4RG36. The sequence goes on from CALMDI010000378.1 coordinate 820, forward strand.
CGTGCGGCAGGCATGGGCGAAAGACGACGGCAAAAACCCAACAGGCTCGTTGAAAGATCGCGCCAGCGCGCTGGTCGTGGCGCGGGCGATGGAGCAGGGCATCGAGACGGTCAGCACTGCCAGCACAGGTAACGCGGCGGCAGCGCTGGCAGGGGTGGGAGCATCGGTTGGGATGCGTACCGTCATCTTCGTGCCCGCCACCGCGCCCGAAGCCAAGATCGCACAGCTTCTGGTGTATGGTGCGACGGTGATTCTGGTCGAAGACACGTACGACGTGGCATTCGACCTGTGTACGGAAATCTGCGATCTGGAAGGCTGGTACTGCCGGAACACCGGCATGAATCCGTTCACAGCCGAAGGCAAGAAAACTGTCGCTTTTGAGATTGCTGAACAGTTGAACTGGCAGGTTCCAGATGTGGTCGTCGTCAGCGTGGGCGATGGCAACATCCTCGCGGGGGTGCATAAAGGGTTCTGGGATTTACACCAACTGGGCTGGATAGAGCGGATTCCACGGCTGCTCGGTGTACAAGCGGAAGGCAGCTCGCCGCTCGTTCACGCCTGGGAAAACGGGATTGCCGCGGTGGATATGCAGCCCGTCGAGACGCATACGATTGCCGATAGCATCGCCGCGGGCTTGCCGCGCGACCGGGCAAAGGCGCTGCGCGCGGTGCGGGACACCGATGGGGCATTTCTCGCCGTGAGTGACGAGGCGATTCTCGCCAGCATTCCGCGCGTTGCCCGGCTGACGGGCGTGTTTGCCGAGCCTTCCGCCGCCGCAGTTTACGCCGGAGCGCGTCGTGCTGTAGAATTAGGCTATATCCACCCGGACGAAAGCATCGTCCTGCTGCTGACCGGCAACGGCTTGAAAGACGTGCGGCGCGCGCAGGAAGCGGTCGGTCGAGGATTGCGAGTTCGACCTGACCTGGCGGCAATCCGTCAGGCATTAGCGAGTCTTGAGGACACATGAGCGAGAGACCGCGTTATTCCATCGTCGCGCCCGTCTACAACGAAGAAGGCAATATTCAAATCCTCTATGACCGCATCCGCGAGGTCATGGACTCGACCGGGGAACCGTGGGAACTGGTCATGGTTAACGACGGCAGTCGAGACCGCTCCCAGGAATTAATGGAAAAACTCGCGGCGCGCGACTACCGCATCAAGGTCGTCAATTTCGCTCGCAACTTCGGGCACCAGACTGCTGTCACCGCCGGGATCGACTATGCCTCTGGCAACGCCGTCATTCTCATCGACGCCGACCTGCAAGATCCGCCGGAGATCATTCTGGAAATGATCGAGCGCTGGAAGGCGGGCTACGACGTGGTGTACGCCGTGCGGCAGGAGCGCAAGGGCGAAAGCTGGTTCAAGCTGTTCACGGCGAAGCTGTTCTACCGCGTCATCTATCGCATTACCGAGGTCGACATTCCGATGGACACAGGCGATTTTCGCCTGATGGACGAAAAAGTCGTCGGCGTGCTGCGGCAGATGCGCGAGCATAACCGCTTCATTCGCGGTATGACAAGCTGGGTCGGCTTCAAGCAGACGCCCGTTTATTACGTGCGCGAAGAACGACACTGGGGTGTGACGAAATATCCGTTCAAGAAGATGGTACGGTTTGGGCTGGATGCGGTTACCGGGTTTTCATACTTCCCGCTTCAGATTATGATCTACGTTGCCGCGATCCTGGGCGTGCTGGCGCTGCTCGCAATTCCCATTATCGCCATTTTGCGTCTCGCGATGGGCGAGGGCTTCTTCGGGGGGCAGGCAACTACGATTGTGCTGCTTCTGCTGCTCAGCTCGTTTCAGCTCTTTTTCCTGTTCATCATGGGGCAGTATGTTGCCCGCGTTTACGACGAGGTACGCAACCGCCCGCTTTACGTGGTCGCCTCTACGGAAAACACGAACGGACTGGAAAAGCGCGTGCTGCCGACGCCCGAATTGACCGAAAAGATCAGCCGACCGCACGACGCGGCGACGACTCCGATCCAGAAGGCGCCGGCAGACGTGCAAGGGGAATGAGCCGTGGCTGACAACGGGCGGGATATGCGGCGCGAGGTTGCGGCATACCAGAAACTCGTGCTGGAATACGAGGCGCTGGACGAGGAGATCGACACGCTCATCATGGAGTACGGCGGCGCGTCGGAGAAAATGACCCCGGAAGCGCTCCGCAAATATCGCCGCCTTGCCCGCCGTCGCGATGAGATTTTCAGTGAGATGCGCGTCATGGAGCAGGATCTTCTCTCCGACGACAGCGGGGAATAACCACACTGCCCCGGCTGACTTCGGAGGGAACGACTTGAATTAACGCTGTTATTTTCGATTGATCGGCTTTGAACGCCAAACCTGAACGCCATCAGTGACCTATCGGAGACACGATGATTACCGGACCTTCGTTTGAAGAAATGCTGCACCCCAGCAAGATCGCGCCGCACATTCGCGAGCGGGCGCGCAGCGCTCGGCATGAAAATCCGCTCGACCCGATCAACCTGTTCAACATCACGTGGCGCGACGAGCATGACGCCGTTTATCACATTGTCCTCCCGTCGGAACTGACCGGCGTCGACGCGCCCATCGTCGTGCTGTACGCTAAGCATTTCCCGTCGGGAAGCCATAAGGTGGGTCCAGCCTATTCCGTGCTGCTCGAAAAAGAAATGTTCGGTGAAGTCGATCCGAGAGTGCATACGCTCGTCTGGCCCTCGACAGGAAATTACGGCATTGGCGGCGCGTGGGTTGGTGGGCGAATGGGCTGTAAGAGCCTCGTCGTGCTGCCGGAAGATATGAGCCGCGAGCGCTTCGAGATGATCGAACGCTATGGCGCGGGCATC
>CALMDI010000379.1 GCA_937864975.1 uncultured Chloroflexota bacterium
TTCAAAACGCTCGGCGAGAGGAAAAGCCGGAAACCTGTGAAGCGGTTGGAACCGCCCTGGAGTCCCTTCAGGGACTTGCCGTTTTTGCCGGTAGCTCGGCGTTTTGAACGCCGGGCGGCGCGGGGCGGATTCAAAATCATCTCCCTGAGATTACTGAGAGACAGAGGGCATTAGTGATTATTTCTACATGTTTGCGTGGGGACTTTGGTGTTGGGAAATTACGTCCCAGCAGATATACCGGCGACGTAGCCGCTTGCCCACGCCCACTGAAAGTTGTAGCCGCCAATGCGACCGTCGACGTCGCAAATCTCGCCGCAGAGGTACAGACCGGGGCAAACTCTCGACTGCATGGTATCGAGGTGAAGCTCGCTCAGGGGAACGCCACCCGCCGTGGCTTCGGCGTAGGTGTATCCGCGATTGCCGGTGACCGGCAGGGGAAGCTGCGTCACCGCGCGGGCGAGCGCCTTTCGCCCCTTGCGCGTGAGCTGGCTGGCAGGCGCAATCGGATCGACGCCGACTTCCGCGCAGAGCGCCCGAACGAGTCGCTCCGGCAGGCTGTCCGCAAAATGGCGCAGCGGCGAGGCTTTTCCCAGCGCCTGCAACTCCACTTCGACCTGTTCCGTGGTTCTGCCGGGCAGCCAGTTAATCGTCAGCATCGCGTCGGGATCATCAAACGTCGCGTCGATGAAATAGCGGCTGATGTCGAGCACCGAGGGACCGGACAAGCCGAAGTGCGTGCAGAGCGTCGAATCGGTAAACGACACCAGCTTCTTGCCGGAACCGGAACGCAGATCGAGCGTGGCAACCAGCGTTACACCGCTGAGGGCGGTCAGGAAGTGGTCGCGCGGGAGAGTCAGAGGCACGAGCGCGGGAAACACACGGCGGGTAATCGTGTGCCCTAAAGAGCGCGCCATCGTGTAGCCGTGACCATCGGAGCCGGACTTCGGCAGGCTGCGTCCACCACTAGCCAGGATCACGGTCCCGGCGGTGATGCCGCCCCACGCGCCGCGAACCTCGAACGATGTGCTGTTTCGCGCGATCGTTTCGACGAGGTTGGGGTGCCGAATTTGCACGCCCGCGCGCTCCGCCGCAGACAGAAGCGCATTCAATACCGTGCGGGCGCTGTCGGTCGTCGGAAAGAGCTTGCCCGTTTCTTCGCGCTTCAGATGCACGCCCAGCTCGCGAAAGAAATCGACCGTTTGTGGCACGTCGAAGCGCAGCAGCACTTTCCGAATGGCGTTGCGCGACGACCCGGCGTAGGCGGAGGAATCGACGTGGTCGTGCGTGACGTTGCAGCGCCCGCCGCCCGCCACCAGAATTTTGGCGCCGAGGGTACGCGCGCCGTCCAGCACGACGACAGCCTGATGCGGATTGGCGCGTGCCGCCCAGATCGCCGCCATCAAGCCCGCCGCCCCTGCCCCAACCACGACCGTATCCGCCCGTTCTTCGATCACAGTCCCATTCCTGTTTCTCAGCGAGGCGAAGTCTACGGTAGAACGAAGGGCGAGGCAATGCCGGCGCGAAAGACGATTTGAGCCGAAAAATCAAAACGTATCACAGAGCAACACGCGCGGGGTTCCCGCCTTTGGCGGGAACTTCGGTTTGCCCCGTTCGCGCCGCTTCAGCGGCGTCTAGACCCGACAGCCAAAGGCTGTCGGGCGAACGAGGGCACAACCGCTCCGCAGTCGGCGCAAAGCGCCGACCCCCTAAGCGGGACAGAGAAACAGAGAGTTATGGCTCATAGAGCGCTGCGGCAGCAAACGTGGTAGAACCGTTTTAAGTCGGTATTATTGGACAGAACTTATCGAGGTTCATGACTACGCGAAGATTGCTTTATCGAAGGAGTGGATATGCGCTATCGACGATTCGGACGGACAGGCTGGCAGGTCAGCGAAATTGGGTATGGCATGTGGGGGATGGGCGGCTGGACAGGATCGGACGATTCCGAGTCGATGGAAGCGCTGCATCGTTCGGTCGAACTCGGCTGCAATTTCTTCGACACCGCGCTCGGCTATGGCGAAGGTCACAGCGAGCAGCTGCTCGGCAGCCTCGTGCGCGCCTATCCCGACCGGAAATTGTACACGGCGACCAAGATTCCGCCGAAGAACCGTATCTGGCCCTCGCGGCGCGAGTTCACACTGGACGACACATTCCCGCCCGACTACATTCGCCAGACGACCGAGGTCAGCCTGGGCAATCTCGGGCTGGACAGCATCGACCTGATGCAGTTTCATGTCTGGGAAGATAGCTGGGCGCGGGACGAGCGCTGGCAGCGCGCGACCGACGACCTGACGCGCGAAGGGCTGGTCAGGGCGTGGGGCGTGAGGGTCAATCGCTGGGAGGCTGAGTACGGTCGCGAG
>CALMDI010000380.1 GCA_937864975.1 uncultured Chloroflexota bacterium
GAGGAGGTCGGACAGGTGCCCGAGACGGTCGTCCGCCTCGGGGCGCTCTATCCGACGCCCGGCTACTGCGACGAGGAGATGATCTTCTTCCGCGTGTCCGGGCTGAGCGACGTCGCGGAGCCTGCCGCCGTCGACGAGGACGAGGACATCGAAGCCCGGACCTTCACCCTTCGCGAGGCGCGGGACATGGCGCGGCGCGGGGAGATCGTCGACATGAAGACGGTCGTCATCGTCGGCACGCTGGGATCGTCTTCCTGCAAATAGACCTTCAGGCGAATGCGCCGGTTATACAGCATCGAATACAGGTGGTAGCTGACGCCGAACCGCCCCGGACGGCTGTAGTAGTCCGGGTAATAATCGACCGCGCTGATGTCTGACAGGTAGTTGTAGATCAGCCCCGGCGTGTCGCGAAGATACTGCGCCACCGGCACGACTCGTTCCGGCAGCAGAACCAGCGTCAGTTCGTCGCGAAACGTCTTAACGTCCGCGATGGCATTCGGCATTGCGGCGTTAACGGTATCGACCGGGTTCAGCGCTTCAGGAATTTGCATGGTTTGTCTCACACAGGCGTGCTGTCGAGGGGAACACGCGGCTCACCTCGACAGCCTGTCCTCGTTCGATGCCTAGCTTACCCATTCCTCGAAACGGTCGCCACGCACCGCCTGATGCAGCGTGAGGACGCCATGGATGAGCTGTTCCGGGCGCGGCGGGCAGCCCGCGATGTAGACGTCAACCGGGATGATCTCGTCGACGCCCTGCACGACGGCATAATTGTTATAGACGCCGCCGCACGAGGCGCAGTCGCCCATCGCAATCGCCCACTTGGGCGACGCCATCTGATCCCACAACTGGCGAATGACCGGCGCCATCTTGCGCGTCACACGCCCCGCCACAATGATGAGGTCGCTCTGGCGCGGGCTGGCGCGGTTGAGTTCCATCCCGAAGCGCGACATGTCATAGCTCGACGCCTGCGTGCTCATCATTTCAATCGCGCAGCACGCCAGCCCGAACAGCAGGGGCCACATCGCGCCGGTGCGCGCCCAGTTTACCGCCGTATCCAGCGTGGTCGTGACCACGCCCAGGTTACCCAGCTTGGAGGAAACTACTCCCATTCCAACGCTCCTTTACGCCACGCATAAAAGTAGCCGACGAGAAGGATCACGATAAAAATAAACATCTCGATCAGCGCGAAGACTTCCAGCTTGCGGAACACCACCGCCCACGGCAGGAAAAAGACCACTTCGATGTCGAACAGAATGAACAGAACTGCGATCAGGTAGAAGCGCACCGGAAAGCGCCGCATCGCCGGACCAATTGGCTTCATGCCGCTCTCGTAGGGCGCGGTCTTGCGGGTCGTCGGGCGGTACGGACCGAACAATCGCGACAGGAAGGTAATCAATAACACGACGAGCAGCGAGAGAAGCAGCAACACACCGATAGGTGCAAACTCGTTAAACGCCATTGGGATTACCCTGCGGTGAAAAGGCGATTGTTCAATTCGGAACAAACAGCTAAACGTAGATTAACATATCGCCACGGACTCGTCAAGCAACCGAAACAGGCAGAAAAACGCGCTTTTTTGCGCCTGTATAACACGAATTATAACACCGTTTTCAATCGAATTTGATGCGCGTTGACACTCTTAACAGCATGATTTGAACAGCCGCTTGATCGTGACTAAATCGGCGCGTGAGGGTGCTCGACGCGCAACACGCAGTCCACGCACGGTGTGTCGAGCATGACCAGCGCGCCATCGAGCCAGCGCACTTCGATGCGCTCGACAGAGGCGTCGCGCCCCAACCCGAAATGCGCTACCGGCTCCATCTGGCACAGGTAGCCGCTGCCCGCGTCGATCACGCGACGCTGCGTGCGGTTGCCAGCCACCAGCGTCACCACCGCGCCGCGCGCGGGCGCCCCATAAGGCGTGAGCGGCAGCACTCGCAGGTAATGGTTGCCATTGTCGGGTGTGTGATACAGCGACAGCGGCTGCAAGCCCGATTCGCCGTGCGCCACGACCAGTTCGAGACGCCCGTCGCCGTCGAAATCCCCCATCGCCGCGCCCGTTCCCAAACCACCCGGTTCCAGTGCGTCGCCGAGCGCCAGGGACTGCCACGCACCGCCCCGCTGCCCGAACAGCCGGTTCGGCTCGCCAATGTTGTTGAAGAAGATTTCCTCATAACCGTCGTTGTCAAAATCCGCGACGAGAACGGTTCGCACGCGCGACGGCGCCGCCATTTCCGCCGACGCCGTATCGCGCCACGACCCTTTGCCGGATTGAACGTACAGCCGGTGCGGACCTTCCCAGTTGCTGACAACCAGATCGAAGCGTCCGTCGCCGTTTACGTCGAGCGTCGATACGCCGCGCGCGTTCTGGTAAGCATCGCCAATGCCGAGCGTTCGCGCCATCTCGGTAAACGTGCCGTCGCCATTGTTCCGAAACAAAAAGTTCGCGCCGCCCTCGTTGCCTACGAAAATATCCATGCGCGGCGTGACGAGCGGAAGCGCGACCACGCTTCGCCCGCCTGTGACCAGCCCCAACCCGGCTTCCGGCGCGACGTCGTGCAGGCGTCCATCGTCGTCCAGTTCGTACAGCCGCATTGGACCGCCGTAATTGGCGACGAAAAAGCCATACATCCCATCGCCGTCCCGGTCGACACATGCCACCGACCGCCCTGCCGTCAGATTCAACACGGACTGGTTGACATGCAGCGAGAACAGGTCTGTCCACTCGCCCTCGCTGCGGTCAAACAGACGGTCGCCAATGCGCTTCTGCCCGGCGAACGTGTCTGTGTTGAGTATATAGATTTCTTCGTCGCCATCGCCGTCGATATCACACGCCGCCACACCAATCGCCTGTCGCTCCGCGTCCGCGAGCGCGGGATCGGCAACGTCGACAAACGCGTTCCCGTCCCATTTGAGGACGAGATTCGGCGCATTCGTAAACCCGGCGACAAATAACTCAAACGCGCCGTCGCCGTCGATATCCGTCACGGCGATGCCATAATTCAGTTGCACCGGGTTGTCGATCAGAAGATCGCTGCGATTCCTGAACATACCTGCCGCGCCATTCGGCTGTTTCAGTTGGGGCTGCCTTTAGCATACTCAAAATCGCCCAGCGCTGCATGATAGCGGTCAGCGATCAGCTAGTCAGCTTTCAGCTAAAGATAAAAGCGTTAACGCAAAGACACAAAGGACGCAAAGGCGCAGAGAAAATTTCTCTGTGTCTCTGTTTCGCTCAGGGGGTCGGCGCACAGCGCCGACTGAAGTTCCCGCCACAGGCGGGAACCCCGCGCGTGCGTCTCTGCGTTAAGTTTTCGTATTTGCTTTTAGCTGAATGCTGACTAGCTGATCGCTGACCGCTATCCGTTCACTACTTCGCCGCCGTTCGGATGCAGGATTTGCCCCGACATATACGACGAATCATCCGACGCGAGGAAGACGTAGCACGGCGCTACCTCTTCCGGCTGACCCACCCGCTCCATCGGCGCGTTCGCCCCGTGCTGCGCCGTCCGCTCCGCGTCGAACGATGCCGGGATTAAGGGCGTCCAGATCGGACCCGGCGCGACGCCGTTGACGCGAATCTTCTTCTCCATCAGGCTCTGCGACAGCGAGCGCGTGAACGCCACAATCGCGCCTTTGGTCGAGGCATAGTCCAGCAACTGCGGGCTGCCGCGATACGCCGTGACCGACGTCGTGTTGATGATCGTGCTGCCTTCCTGAAGATGCGGCAGCGCGGCTTTGGTCAGGAAAAAGTACGAGTAAATGTTCGTGCGGAACGTCCGGTCAAGTTGATCCTCGGTGATGTCCTCGATGCTGTCCTGGGGAAACTGCACCGCCGCGTTGTTCACCAGAATGTCGAGCTTGCCGAACTCGTCAATGACTTTCTTCACCACACGGCGGCAGTGTGCCTCTCTTGAGATATCGCCTGGGATCAGCAGGCAGCGCC
>CALMDI010000381.1 GCA_937864975.1 uncultured Chloroflexota bacterium
AAGCAGCGTGCGCCAGCCGCCAATGTATTTTCGCCTGGGCGGTGGCACGCTCCGGGGCGTCAGTAAACCGGGTGACATCGTGTGGAGCCGTGTTTACGTGATGGGCAACGCCCTGCACGCCGATCTCGGACGCGCGTCCGCCGTGGCGCTCCCCGAAGCGGAAACGCAGCGCCGCTGGCAGCTTACCAGCCCGCAGTGGCCCATCCTGCATCTCGTGCTGCATGGCGTCACGCGCGACCAGATGATGGCTCAGCACAAAGCCAACCACATTCAGGTCGTCTACGCGCCGTCGGCGGAGGCGGCAGACCGCGCGCTGGCGGCGAAAGCCGCGATGCTCGACGCGATGGGCGTTCACGTCCATCTCTGCGGCGACGTGAGTGTCGGCTGACGCATCCGTGTACCCGTCCTGCGCCCGGTCAAGTAAAGTCTGACCGAAGCTTCCATAACTTCCCTCTCTATCCCTCCCTCTCCGTAAACACCATGATTGCTAGGTTCGACGCGAAACCCCACCCTCTGTCTCCCTCCCCGAAATCGGGGAGGGAGAACCTAGAAACGACGCTCCTGCATTCCCCTCCCTCTTTATGGGTTTAGGGGACGACACTTTTAATGGAGCGAGGGAGTAGGCAAAAAGGAGTTCATCCGGCAAACTGGAAGTCACCAAACAAACCAGGGTGCCAAGATGAACTCCCCTCTACTGTATCAATGGATGGACGAGCTTGCCAAGCGGTTTCCAGAGTTGGGGCGCTGGCAAGTGCTGGGGCTGGCGTTATTCAGCTATGGGGTGGTGTTCGCGCAAAGCTGCACGCTCAGCCGGGTGGCACTGCACCTGTCCGCCGGGCGCAACCCGCTGAGCATGGAGCGGCGGCTGCAACGGTGGTTAGCCAACGCTCACCTGGGGCTGGAGGGTCTGTTGGCTTGCTGGGTTGGCTGGGTGCTGGAGCGCTGGGGACAAGCGCCGCTATTGCTGGTGGTGGACGAAACAAAACTGAGCGATCATGTGGCGGTGATGGTGGTGAGCGCTGCCTATCAGGGGAGTGCCATTCCGCTCCTCTGGCGGGCGTACCGGTCGAACGACTACCCGCCCGAAGGACAGGTCGGGCTATTGACAGAGATGCTGGGACGCTTGCGGGCGCTCGTACCGCCTCAGACAGAGGCGTTGCTGTTAGCCGACCGGGGCTTGGGGACGTCGCCGAGGTGGCAGCAGACCTTGATGGCGCAGGGCTGGGACTATCTGCTGCGCGTCCAACGCTCGACGTTGGTGCGTCTGTCGGACGGCAAGACACAACCCCTGGGACGGCTGGTCGGTTATGGACAGCAATGGTTCGGTCGCGGGCAGGTGTTTAAGAAGGCGGGTTGGCGTTGGCAAAGCGTGGATGTGATTTGGGCAAGCGGCTATGACCAACCCTGGTGTCTGGTCAGCAACCGCCACGACCGCTCGCCTGCCGTCTATGCCTGGCGCTTCCGTCAGGAAGCCAGTTTCCGCGACCTCAAAAGCGATGGCTTCGACTGGCGGCGGTCGCGCGTCTGGCCGCCCGCCAACGTGGAGGGGTTGCTGCTGGTGTTGGCGTTAGCCATGTTCTGGACGCTAGCAATGGGCACGCAGGTGTGGCACCTGTATCCGTTGACAAACCGTCAACAACGCCTGAGTGTCTTTCGGTTGGGGCTGGATGCGTTATTTGCGCGCTTACGCTCGGTCAAAGCAGAGTGCCTGGAACTCTTTCTTCGTCCTGACACCCCTTGCCTTAAAAGTGTCGTCCCCTAAACTGAAGTCGGGGAGGGGTGTCGAACGAAGTGAGACGGGGTGGGGTGATGTACTGCTTCATAAAAAGAGAAATAATGCCCGCAATCAGGTATAATCCAGCGCTGGTAACCTGAAGTGTAAGGACGCGCGATGTCTCCCAGACCGAAACTGCCGCGCAAGCCAGTCCAACAGCCGCACGCCCCGCTGCACCAGCCGCTCGCGGATCGGCTGCGCCCGAAGTCGCTGGAGGAGTTCGTCGGTCAGGCGCATCTGGTCGGCGCGGGCAAGCCGCTGCTGCGGGCGATTGAGAGCGGGCGCGTTCACTCGATGATTTTCTGGGGTCCGCCCGGCGTCGGCAAAACCACCCTCGCCCGGCTGATCGCCCGTCGCGCGAACCGACCGTTTTACGCGCTCTCGGCGGTCTCCGCGAGCAAAGAGGATATTCGCGCCATCGTCGAGCGCGCCCGCCGCGACCGTGAGGGGCATCGCGACCTGTTCAGCGATCTTGAGCCGGTCGAAGCCACGCCCATCCTGTTTCTGGACGAAATTCACCGCTTCAACAAGGCGCAGCAGGACTTTTTGCTGCCTTACGTGGAAGACGGCACGCTCATCCTGATCGGCGCGACGACGGAAAACCCGAGCTTCGAGGTCATCCCGGCGCTGCTGTCGCGGAGTCAGGTTTACGTGCTGGAGTCGTTATCGACATCCGACATCGCGCAGATCGTGCGGCACGGCTCGGTAGAACTGGGGGTCGATGTCGAGGGCGACGCCGTACAGTTTCTGGCGGAATTCGCGAACGGCGACGCCCGTCAGGCGCTGAATTTGCTGGAAGCGGCGGCAGGCTTGTACGCTGGCGATGGCGCCCCACTCACGGTCGAGCATTTGAAAGATGCGCTGCAATCCAAGCATCTCCGCTACGATAAGCAGGCGGAAGAACATTACAACACGATCAGCGCGTTTATCAAAAGTATGCGCGCCAGCCACCCCGACGCGGCGCTGTATTATCTGGCGCGGATGGTTCATGCGGGCGAAGACCCGCGCTTCATCGCCCGCCGCATGATTATCTTCGCCAGCGAGGACGTCGGTATGGCAGACCCGATGGCGCTGGTCGTCGCCAACGAAGTCTTTCAGGCGGTTGACGTCATCGGCTACCCAGAAGCGCAAATTAATCTGGCGCACGGCGCCGTCTATCTCGCGCTCGCGCCCAAGAGCAAGCACGCCTACCAAGCCTACTTCCAGGCGCTGGACGACGTAGCCCAGCGGGGCAACCTGCCGATTCCGATGCAGTTACGCAACGCGCCTACCCAGTTAATGAAAGAGCTTGGCTATGGCAAGGGCGACAAGGAGGATGATCTGCTGCCCGAAGGGTTGAAGGGGAAGCGATATTATGTGCGCGAGTAATTCAGCCGAAGCCTTATCTTGACACCCACGCCTCAGCCTTTATAATTCGCCGATTGGTGTTAGTCACGGGCTGCGCATGTCCGTGGGTTGTCGAGGAGTAAGCCGCGTGGGTCCGCTGCCAAAACGTAAACATTCCATCAGCCGTAAGAATCGGCGCCGCGCGCACGACGCGCGGTCGTTGAAAAAGCTTGTAAAGTGCG
>CALMDI010000382.1 GCA_937864975.1 uncultured Chloroflexota bacterium
ATCGGCGGGCGTCGCGTGGGCGCGGGGCGGCGGTGGGGGAGGCGGCGCGCCAGGCTCGGCGGGTTGCGGCGGCTGGTCGGCAACCGGCAGGATCAACGCTTCGCCATACAGCCCGACCAGATAAGCGTTGTCGTCGCTGACGGATTGGAGCAGCGCCGCGATTTCCGCGAGCTTCGACGCGGTCGCGGCGGGCGCGGCATCCTGCATCCGTTCCAGAAGCGCGAGCGCCTGATCGAGCGTAATCATCGCTGGTTACGCGAAGAGCGCCGCGACGGGCATGGAGAAACCGGGTATCACCGAGCCGCCGTCGAGCGCGTCCCCTTCGGTGAGGCGCGTCTGCTGGTTGCTGCCCGCCGTGTAAACGATGACGATGCGCTCGAACGGATCGACCAGCCAGATCACCTGAACACCATCCTCCAGGTAGCGCCGCACTTTTTCGGCGATTTCGGTATAGCGATCATTCGCGGAGACGATTTCCGCGACGAGATCGGGAACGAGTACAAGGGGCTTGTCTTGCCAGTCGGGTACCTGCGTTTGATAGTCTGCAAAGCGCTCCGCGGCAACAAACAGTAAATCCGGCACGCGCGACCCGCGAACCCAGTTACTTGTGTGAGCCACCACGAAGGGCGTTTCTGAAAAGACCTCTCCTAAGTGGTGTTTTTTGACGTGGAGATGCAAGTCAAATAGCAAATTATGAGTCGTTTTGACGTGTTTCATCAGGGGTGGACTCAAGTGGATACGCTCCCCGTCGATCAGCTCAAACGGTCCCTCGTCCTCGTAGAGCCGCACAAAATCCCCAATTGTCATTCCGGCAACGTGTTCGACCATCGGACTACCTCAGGAAATTTCAGACGCCATCGCGGGCAATCTCACCTGAAACGTCGTTCCCGCGCCTGGCGCGCTTTCGACGGATACCGTCGCGTTCAGCAGCTTGAAGATACCATACGCCACCGGAATCCCAAGCCCGCTGCCTTTGTGCGCCCGTACCGCTTCGTGATCTGACCGGAAGTAGACCGTGCCGAGCTTTTCCATTTCGTCGGGTGTCATGCCGATGCCATTGTCCTGTACGGTGATGACGACGCCGGTCGCATCGCCCTCGGCGCGCACGGTCACCTCGCCGTTTTCCTGTGGGGTGTAACGCAGCGCATTCTCGACCAGCTTGGTCAGCGCTTTTGCCAGCAGCTCGCCGTCGACGTTCAGCAGCGGCAGCCCGGACGGAATATCGAAGGTCAGCGTCTTGGTCGCAGTTTCCGCTTCCGGGCGCGTCGCCTTCTCGACCATCAACGCGACATTCTTGACCATATCCATTTTGGGTTCGACGTACAGCGCGCCCGCCCGAAGCTTGCTCGTATCGCTCACGTCGGTCAGCAGCGTTTCCATCCGCCGCGTATTGGCGCGAATGGTTTCTAAAAACTGCTTCTGCATGTCTGTCAGTGCGCCTGTCGCGCCGCTTGAGAGCATATCCGCATAACCGCGAATACTCGTCATCGGCGTCCGCAGCTCATGAACGGCATGGGAGATAAACTGCGCCTGATCGCGCATCCAGTCGTCCGGCGCGGTAGTCTTCTCGGCGGGTTCGACCCGCGCCAGCAGCGCGTCGAGCGCCTCAAGCTGCTCCGCGAGATACGACAGGTCGGCGGTGCCGAACCGGACTCGCTGGCGCAGCGTGTCGAGGCGTGTTCGAGCCTGGTGCAGCGCGTCGTCATGGGTCATCGCGCGTTCCTCATCGTGTCAGCCGTGCGGGCTGCGGAGCGGTCCTGTTTGTTTTTGCACGAGCCAGTAACGCTCGGCAGACGCGCCGCTGCCGGTGACCACCATCCATTCTCGCACCGTATGCTCCATCTCCGCCACCGTTTCCCAGCTAAGCTGAACCTGCGAGGCGTAGCAGCGAAGCGCGTTGAGCTTTAGCAGAATGGCTTCGTCGTCCAGATGAACGATTTCCTTATGCAGCCTGAGCCACGGAAACGTCGTTTCGTAATAGCCCAGCGCCTGTTCCAGCGCGCCGTGGTTAAGAACGTAAGGATATTCCCCGTAAAATTTGAGCGGAGGCGCGCCCACCGCGCCGCCGAGGACGACACCCCAGTCGCGTACCAGTTGATGATCGACGTGATTGCCTGCCGCCAGCGGCGCGTACAGACAATCGACAGGCTCGTGAAAGGGCAGCGGCATCGCCAGCAGCGAGATGCGGGCATCATCGTAGGGGTGAATCGCGCCGTGCTGGCTGGCGTCCGAGGGGTACAGCGGCAGCGCGCCTTCAGGCGTTTGCGCCGTGCGGAAGCAGCATTCCAGCAGTGAGAGATGGTACACCTTGACGCCCAGACACATCGCCGCCTGAATATCTTCCTGACGCCGCGTCACGACCGACCGCGGGATGCCTTCAAGCTGCTCGCGCAGCGCGCGGCGGACGAAGCCAAGCGCAAGGGCGACTTTGAGTCGGTCGAGAAGCAATTGAATATTCCCTGCATTGTGACAAAGGGCAACACTATTTGGATGCAAAGGTTGAATGTCCCTGTATAAACTCAATGCGAATGCCCAATTGCTTTTGCTCCTTTTAGCTTCACCAATAATGGATAAATATACGGATAACGGTTGTTTCAGCGGATTGTGCAGAAAGATCAGCGGCTGCTCCACCATATTCCAATAATCGATCAACATGAGAATTGCCAGAGCTGCAATACCCGATTTG
>CALMDI010000383.1 GCA_937864975.1 uncultured Chloroflexota bacterium
CCGTTTCCAGAAGGAAACGCGGCGGTTCCTTGACCTCGCCCGTGACCTTAGGCGCGGCAGTGTCGAAGCTGCGTCCCAGCTTGCCGCCAACCGTCAGCGTGACCCACGTCTGTTCCTGCGGAATGTGGAACGTTTCGGCGTTGGTGGAGGTCGCCATGCTGTCCACAATCGTCGTCCGGCGCGGGTCGCCATAGGCTTGCTTGATCGTCAGCAGTTCGTCGCCGATGACCTGTCGCATCTGCTTCGGGCTTTTCAGCAGTCCTTCCAGATGCGCGATCAGCCTGACTTTTTCTTTATACTCGTCCTCGATCTTCTTGCGCTCCAGCGCGGCGAGACGGCGAAGCTGCATGTCCAGAATCGCCTGCGCCTGAATTTCGCTGATCTGCAGCGCCTTACGCAAATTCTCGCGCGCGGTTTCAACCGTTCGCGACTTGCGAATGATGGCGATGGCTTCGTCCAGATTGTCGAGCGCCTTAAGCAAGCCTTCGAGGATGTGCGCTCGCTCGCGCGCGCGCTTGAGATCGTGCTCGCTGCGGCGGCGCACGATCTCAAGCCGGTGATCGAGATACACCTTCAGGCATTGTTTGAGGCTGAGCATCCGCGGCTCGCCGTTGACGAGCGCCAGCATAATGATGCTAAAGGTGTCCTGGAGCGGCGTCAGGTGGAACAAACGCTTCAGGACCGGACCGGTCTCGACGCCGCGCTGAAGCTCAATCGACAGCCGAAGCCCCTGACGGTCGGATTCATCGCGCAGGTCGGCGATGCCTTCCAGCTTGCCATCGCGCGCGAGGTTGGCGATGCGCTCGATCAACGCGGATTTATTCGTCTGGTAGGGCAGCTCGGTGACGATAATTCGCTCTTTGCCGCGCCCGATGCTCTCGACGTGGACTTTCGCGCGGAGCGTGAGCTTGCCGCGTCCCGTCGAATAGGCGGATACGAGCGTGTCTTCGTCGGTCTCCAAGCCGTCGATGTGACGGTAGGCGAGACCGCCGGTGGGAAAGTCGGGACCTTTGACGAACTGCATCAGGTCTTCGACCGCGATGTCGTCCATGCTGTCCCAGTTTTCCAGCATGTATGCCAGCGCGTCGCACACTTCGCCCAGATTATGCGGCGGAATGTTGGTGGACATGCCGACGGCGATTCCCGACGAGCCGTTCACCAGCAGGTTCGGGATGCTTGCCGGAAGCACCAGCGGCTCTTGCAGCGTGCCGTCGAAGTTGTCGCCGAAATCGACGGTGTCTTTGTCGATGTCGACCAGCAGTTCGTCGCCAACGTCCGCCATCCGCGCTTCGGTGTAACGCATTGCCGCCGCGCCGTCGCCGTCGATGGAGCCAAAGTTGCCCTGACCGTCGATGAGCATGTAGCGCATCGAAAAGTCCTGAGCCATACGCACGAGCGTTTCATAGACTGCCGCGTCGCCGTGAGGGTGGTATTTTCCGAGCACTTCGCCGACGATACGCGCGCACTTCTTGTACGGGGTATCGGCGCGAATGCCCATGTCGTGCATCGCGTAGAGAATTCGACGGTGAACCGGCTTCAAGCCATCCCGCGCGTCAGGCAGCGCGCGCGCCACGATCACACTCATGGCATAGTCGAGATAAGCGTCGCGCATCTCCTGACCGATGTTCACCTGTCGGATGGAACCTACCGTCATACTCGTATCCTCGATGAATGTCGTGCGGCGCCTGCTTGCGCGGAGGGACGACGCACATTCTAAGGGACGATTGTGAGATGTGTCAAATGCTGTCAATGCAAGAACAGATGTTCGCATTATACCACAACATCCAGCGCAATGCTTATCCGCTTCTCAGCGATTAAGCGTGGCGGGTCGGCGCTGCCTATGGTAGTATGCAGCCCCATGATGCGACTTCGGAAACTCTCAACCGTTCTGTTTTTCGTCGTCCTTTTTATTGTTGGCTGCGAGCAGCGGAACCCCATTCTCGTATACGTGACGCCAACGCCGATCCCGCAGATTGGCGCGGTGTCCAGCCCGACGCCGCTCTCGCCCACTCCCGTTCCGCAAATCGGTGGTGATGTTCGCCCGACGGCAGTACCCACGCAGCTAGCGCCCACGGTCGCGGTGACACTGCCACCCGGCGCGACGGTCATTGGTCCGGTAATTGGACCCGACTACATCCTCCCGCCAACCTCGACACCCCGCCCGACTTTGACGCCGACCGAAGGTCCCACCTCAACGCCGGGACCCACCTCGACGGATGCGCCGCCCCCGACGGCAGGGGTGCAGCCGACCGCGCTGCCGAACCTCGATCCATCACGGATGGGTATCCAGCTTGACCCCAATCTGGACGAGCAGGATTGGCAGGATGCGGTCGGACGCCGCGCGGACGAGGATTTGATGTTCGGTTGGATCAAGGTGCAGGTCGCGTGGGAAGATTTGCAGCCCAACGGACCGACGGACTACGGCGAGACCTTCCGCCGCTTCGAGCAGTATTTGCAGTACGCCGACCGCGAAGGCATGAATATTCTCCTCAGCGTGGCGAAAGCGCCCGCCTGGGCGCGCTCGCGCTGGACGACGTGGTGCTCGTCGGTCATTCGATGGGCAGCTTCGTCGCGCTGCAAACCGTTCTCGATGCGCCGGAACGAGGGGAAAAACTCGTCGTCGCCGGAACGGCAACGACCGCCCGGAACGATGTGACCCTTGAAGTGCAAAAATCATTCAACGATTTGAAGGATCCGATGGACGATGAATTCGTCCGTGAATTTCAGGTCGGGGCAAGCTCGAAAACGGTGCC
>CALMDI010000384.1 GCA_937864975.1 uncultured Chloroflexota bacterium
ACGAGATTGCCCTCAAGCTCGCCCACGAACATCGTCGGCAGCAGCTCGTTGAATTCGTCGAGCGTGCGCGGCAGCAGCTTGCCTTCGTCCACGAACGGGGTAATCAGGTCGATGATTGCCTGAAGATCGTCCGGGGTCGCCCGGCGAATTTTGACGTCCGTCAAGAGGTTCGTCGCCATACGAAAAAGTTGCCTATCTGCGTTTCCAGCGTGTAGTTGGCGATCAGCCAGTTGTTTAACTCAGTATACTCCTGTAGCAGCGTGTTTGAGTCGGCGTCGCGCCCGGTCACCCACGGCATATAATCCACTTGCACCACGAGCGCATACGGCGGCATCGCCGCCCACAGCACGTCCACGTGCTCTTCTTTCCATTCCGGTGGATACCACGTCCCGACCAGCGGAAACTGGAAGATAAAGCGCGTCGCCGGGTTCAGGCGGCTCAGATAATACACTTCCGGTCGAAAACCCCAGATGGTCAGCGAATCGCCCGGAGCCACGCGCTCGCGCAGGTAGCTTGCCACGGCGAGCGACTCGTCCGCGACGAACTCCCCCGCCTGGAAACGGGCATAATACTCGGACTGGGTTTCCTGCCCGCTCAGGTACGGCAGCGCCTTGCCCCATACCCCCGCCGCCAGCGCCACGACCAGCCCCGCGCCCAGCAGCAGGCGCAGCCCGTCGGCGGCGTGACCGCCGCGCGCGACCCCTCTCATCAGCCGTTCGAGGCTGTCCGCGCCGAGCAGCGCCAGCGGGGGCAGCATCGGCAGCCAGTGATAATCGTAGGCTTTCGCCTGCACCAGCATGATGAGAAGCCCCGCCAGCGCCCACACCCAGACCGCCGCCCACGCGCGCGGATTCGCCGCCGATTCGGCGGCAGGCAGCCGGCTCGCAATCCACCACACCGCCGCGAGCACGAACAGCAAGCCCCAGTGTGACCAGCGGAAGCCCAGCGCTGTTTCCAGCGCCGCGCCGAAATCCGCCGCGTTGAAGCCGAGCGCCGTGTACTCGGACGTAACGCGCGCGCTTTCGATCAGCGCTTCCAGCGCGCCCATCGACGCCAGCGCCAGCACGCCACCGCCGCCCACGAGCAATACGCCCGCGAACAAAGCAGCAATGACCTTCGGTTGAAGCGATTGGACAGGTTCCGCTCGCCGCCACAGCAGGTAGGCAATGACCACCGCGGCGGTAAACAGCACGAACGGGTATTTGAACCACAGCGCCCACGCGCACAGCCCCCCGGCAATCAGCGCCCACGCCGCCGCGCCTCTGCCTCCGTCCGCGGCTTTGAACGCGCAGACCATCGCCAGCGCCATCGGCAGGAGCACAATGCCGTCGTTCTGCGTCAGCGTCCAGAAGGTCTCGCTGAAATAAAACACGCCGAACAGAAACGCCGCCCACAGCCCGACGCGCCACCCGCCCAGCCGCCTGCCCAGCCAGTAAAGCGACGCCGCGATGGGCGGAACGATCAGCAGGTCGATCAGGCGCAGCGCTTCGGACGTCTGTCCGAACAGCCGCATCGCCAGCGCGTAGACGTAAAAAACGGCGGGGGGCTTGGGATTCCAGAGGTCGACGTAGGGCACGCGCCCGTTGAGGATGCCGCGCCCAATCGTGGCAAACTCGCCCTGATCGCGCCCCAGCGGATAGGTCAGTACGGGCAGCGCCGCCAACGTGACGACCGCCAGCACGCCGATCAGCCACAGCCATTCGCGGCGCATCAGACGCGAGAGCCAACCGACAACGAGCGCGCCAAGAAAAAAGCCGTAACGCAGAGGCGCAAAGATCGCAGAGACGCAGGGATAAAATTTCTCTGCGTCTCTGTTTCTCTGCGCCTCTGCGTTACGTCGTTGGTTTTATCTTTCGGGTTCAACGTCAAAGCCACCCGGAAGCCCGCGCGACCATCGCCAGCAGCATCAGCACAAACACCACGCCGATTACGCCACATGTCCACGCCACCGTTCGGGGCGTCTCCAAGCGCTGCACGCCATCGCCCGCCGGACTGAGAATGTCGCTGCGAATCAGAACCGCCAACGGCGCGGGACTCACGCGCACCGCCTGACCGAGCAGGTCAAGCCCGCGTCGGAACTGCTGCGGGCTGGTGCGCGCCAGCACTTCGGCATGATCGTAGAGCAGCATCGTGCGCGTGTCGCCGGAGAGACCGCGAACGCACGCCAGCGC
>CALMDI010000385.1 GCA_937864975.1 uncultured Chloroflexota bacterium
GCGATGAAGCCTACCGCGCCATTGTCGATCAGGCGGAAGAGCAGGGCGTCATCATCACCTCCATGAACACGCAGCTTGCCGATCTACAGGCGCAGTACAGCGCGAATGGGTTTGGCTATGCGGGCGCGATCCTGTACACGGCGGGTTACTCGCTGGCGGATGAGGCGGTACGGCGTTTCGACCTGGCTGAAGGCGACCGCGCGATGGTCTGGGGCTTGCTGTCTCAGCAGGGGCGCGGCGAGCGCACGCGCGGCGTGATCGAAGGACTCGAAGCAGCAGGGCTGACGGTCGACTACCTTGAAATCGACTCCGCCACCAACGCCGATCCCTCCGCGGGCATCGCCACCTTTGTCGGCTACATGTCGGCGAACCCGGATGTCAAGCTGGTCGTCACCGACCACGGCAATCTCACATCGTCGCTGGAAACTCTGCTCACCGCTGCCGACAAGGGACCGGACGACGTCTTTGCCGCGGGCTTTGACCTGTCCCCGGCAACCGTTGCCGCGATCCGTGGCGGCTGGACCGACCTGGTGATCGACCAGCAGCAGTGGCTCCAGGGCTACCTGCCGATCCTTCAGATCTGCCTGTCCGAGAAGTTTAGCTTCGCGGGGCTGCACATCGACACGGGCGCGGGTTTCGCCAGCGCGGAGAATATCGACCTTCTCGCGCCGCTGGTGGAGCAAGGGGTGCGGTAGCATCGTTCCGCTCACCTCAGCCTCTCTCGCACAAGGGGAGAGAGAAGTAGTAGAGAGCGCAGCTTCAGGTGGAGCAACCACTTATCGATACGCTCACAAATCATACTTCTGGCATCCCACTCCCACATGGGGAGTGGGATGCCTAGCGGGTCGAGGACAGTTCGACCGAAGTTCGTGCCAAAGGCGGAAACCGCGAAGGCGAGGAGACAGAGCGCAAACCACGCTTCGGGTCGTCCCGAGTCACATCGCTTCCACGAGAAGATGGTTGGAACATGGAACAACCCTACCGGCTCGAATTACGAAACGTCAGTAAATCGTTCGGGGAAGTCCAGTCGCTGCGTAACGTCGACTTGCGTGTCGGCATGAATGAAGTTGTCGGCTTACTCGGCGATAACGGCGCGGGCAAATCGACCCTGATCAAAATTATCACGGGTTATCACCAGCCGGACAGCGGCGAGATTATTTTTGCCGGTCAAAAAGTCGACAACCTGACGGTGGCTAAAGCACGCGCGCTTGGCGTCGAGACTGTCTATCAGGAACGGGCGCTTGCCGACCAGCAGACTTTGTGGCGTAACATCTTCATGGGACGCGAAATCACGGGTCGTTTTGGCTTTCTCAATACGAAGCAAATTCGCGCGGAGACAGAACGTCTGATGCGTGGCGAGCTGGGCTTTACGTCGTCCGCCGTCTCCGCAAGCTCCGAGATTGTGGGCTTTTCGGGCGGCGAGAAGCAGGGCGTCGCCATTGTGCGCGCGCTCTACTTTCAGGCGGAGCTGATTATCCTCGACGAGCCGACGATGGGGCTGGCGCTGAGCGAAACCCGCAAGCTGCTGAACTTCGTGCGCGACATCAAACGCGCCGGTAAATCCGCCATTTTCATCGATCACAACGTCTTTCACGTTTTCGACGTTGCGGACCGGATCGTGCTGCTCGACCGCGGCGCGGTGGCGGGCGAATTTCGCAAAGACGAACTGACGCTAGACCAGCTTCTTGAAAAAATGCACCACGTCGCCGAAACCGGCAGTCTCGACTGAAAGCGATTCTTACTTATGCAAGCCAGCACGCACACCAGCCCCCCTGCGCCGACACGCGAAACACGTCGAAATGTGCGGCGGTTTGCCCGTCGAAACCGGCTGCAAATCGGCATTATCGGCGTGCTGGTGCTGCTGTGGCTGTTTTTCCTGGCGCTGGCGCCGGAGACGTTCGGTCAGCGCTCGATTTACGGCGCGTTCATGCAGAGCGTTCCCTTCTTTGGCATCGTCGCCATGCCGCTGACGATGCTGGTCATCGCCCGCGATATGGATCTTTCCTTCCCGGCGGTCATGGCGTTTAGCGTGACGGTGTTCGTCCTGCTGTACCAGTCGACGCAAAATGTCGTGCTGGCGTTCGTCGCCTGCATGGCGACCGGCTTTGTATTGGGATTGCTCAACGGGCTGCTGGTCGTCTACATTGGCATCCCATCGCTCATTGCCACGATTGGCACGCAGTTCTTCTGGCGCGGCATGGTCAACGTGGCGACGAACGGGCGCGCGTTTCCGCTGACAGAGCTGCGCGGCACACCCTTTCGCGAGTTGATGGTCGGGCGGGTGTTTGACTTCATCCCAATGCAGATGTTCTGGATGCTGGTGGCAGCGGTCATCATCTGGTTCCTGCTCAATCGCCATCAGTTCGGCGCGCACATCTACCTGATCGGCGACAACGAAAACAGCGCTCGCCTGATGGGCGTTCGTGTGCGGCGAACGCGGTGCCTGATGTTTGCCGTCGTCGGGTTGTTTGCCGCCTTTGCGGGGCTGCTCACCTCGCTGGAGATCAACAACTTCTTCACCAACCTCGGCGAAGGTTACCTTCTCATCGGCTTGGCGGCGGTGTTCCTCGGCGGCACGTCGGTGTTCGGCGGCGTCGGCACGGTTCTCGGCACCTTCGTTGCCTGCTTCATCATCGCCTCGATTCAGCCCGCCGTCGTCGCGATTGGCTGGAGCGGCTTTACCACGCAGGTTATCTACGGCTTTATCATCATCGTCTCGGTCTCAATGCACGCTATCCTGCGCCGCCGCATGATCTGAGCGGCGGGCTATTCGCTGCTCCAATGCGAACTCTACCCCGACGCGCTTGCGGAACGCGAACTTGAAGTCGCGGGGGACAGATCACTTCTCCACAGTGCCGTTGAATGCGTCCCAATGCGGTTTGAAATCAGGGAATGAATCCGCTGTCACCTCACTTTGGACTCGACTCTAGCTGAGTGAGGAGTTGTCCACCTGCAAAATCCATACGTTAAGAGAACGGTATTTGCCCTCTTCAACTCCTGCTTTCTGAAATCCGCGATGCGAATAGAAGTCATTCGCAGGCAGTTCCGCAGGACATTTGAGCATTATTCGACCGGCTCCATTTGTCAGACAGTGCGCGCGTAACTCTGCAAGGAGTGCGGCGCCAACTCCAGCTCGCCGATAATTTGCGTCAACAGCGATGTGATAAAGCGTTGTCTGACCATCACGACGAAGGTGGTAATGGATCGCCCCGATGATGTTATCGCCGATGACAGCGACAATGACTTCGTCATCGCCAATTGATTTGGCGACGGAAGGACGACGGACAAAACCCAGTTCGCGTCGATGTGCGTCGAAAAGTGTTTTCACGGCTTCGAGATCGCTGAGTTGAGCTTTGCGAAGCTGCCAGGTGACCATTCACTAATCCACCTTCCGTTGGATGTGAATGCGGATAAGGTCTTTTTCGTGTAGACCCTGCAGGGCGCTCCAAAAATGGCTGGCGTCACCTTCAAAGCGTACGAGTAAACCGATGGCATCAACTTCACCGCTTTGCGGCTCATGGGCGCTTAATACGGATAGGATCTGAGCTTCATCGCGTGTGGGGGCAACTTTACTGAGCATACTGCGAAGCTCATCGATTTGTTCTTGTTGATTTGCCAGGGTATAACCGGTCTTGGCGATTAATTCCGCCAGCGTAACGAAGCCGCCTCGAAAGTCGTCGATAATCTTCGAGTTGCGCGCGTCGTGATCCAACTGGATAAGTTCAGTAATGACACGTTCCATGTCCGAGAGGAGGTCTTGTGTATCTGCTTCAATCCGTTTTCGGTCACGCGCAGAAAGATTGCCGAGGTTACTTAAAACGTTAACCATTGTCTGCCGACCATCTTTGGCAATTCGGTCGAGCATCCGAACGGCATTGATGAGTATATCTTGGACCTGTCGCTGTAATTGCTCCCGTGCGCTACGTGGGTCCTGAGGATTAAAACTGATTTCGCGCCATGGCGACTGTTCAAGCAGATGGGCGCGTGTCAGGACCTGATGGTACTGCTGCTGAAGCTGGTCAAATTCTTCGCGCGCCTGCTTTCCAATTTTGCGAATCGAGTCGAACAGGTCTGAGAGACGCTGCCCATATTCTCCATGCAGCGGCAGGGCATCGAGCCGGTTGGCTTGACTGCTGATTTCAGCCCGAATGTCCAACGCCAACCTGGCGAAAGCGGCACGCACGTCTGCCGCTTCGAGTGGAGTTATGTTCGTTAACTCTTTCGACAGCGCCTCGCCTTCCACGACGAGTCGACTCCAATGGATAAACTGCTGGTACTGTCGATCAAAATCCTCCACCCATTTGTTGGCTTCATCGGACGTTGTGCTGTAGTGCTCCATAGACCGCGCCTGGCGGGCGAGCGCATCATATCCCAGGGTGTGGCTGCTCAACAGAAGCTGGGCATCCATCATCTCTTGACGCCGTTTCTCCACTTCTGATTTGATTCGCGCGCCTTCCCGTTGCAGCGCCACCCGAAGCGCATTCACTTGATCAACATATTCCACCTCCTGCGTGAACGGCTTGTTCAACGTCTCAAGGATTGAATCGGGGATCAGGCGAATGCGCTGATAAGACCTAATTCGCTCTAGCAGGGATTTCTGCTGGTCTTCGGCAAATTTGCCGACGTCATTTTGCCGCGTACGCAGCGTCACGCCGAGTTTTGCAAGGGTGTTCGGGTCGGACGACTTGCCCTTTGTCTGTTCCGCCAGTCGTTGGCGATACGTATCAACCTGCTGCTTCCATTCCTGAAGCTGTTTGCTCTCAAAACCATCGGCGAGTAAGGCAAGGTCGCGTTCTAAGGCGTGTAATTGTTGGCGCAGCTCGCCCGCGTCGGGCGCACTGGAGTATACTTCGACCAGCCATCCTTGCTGCTCGTCCACGACTCCTCGTGTTTTCAGGATCTCGATCAACATTGTGATCTCGTCGTCGATATAACCGAGGTTATTTGCCTCTCGAACGACTGAGGCGATATTGAGACGGTGAACCTCGACTGGCTTACCGCCAACGGTCGTCGTCTGCCGTTTGTCAGAGGCGCGCAGCCATTTGACGATCTCCTGTTCCAGTGGATGCAACTGGAAGCGCATGATGCCAGGATCGGAGCCGCGAAAGTCTTTAACCGTTTTGACAAGATCGGAAAACTGCGTTCGGAACGTGTCGAAGCCCGTGTTCGACAGTGAAAATAGTTTAGCAATCTCGTCTTTTGCGCGTTCGATATCCAACTCGCCTTGCCGCTCACCGG
>CALMDI010000386.1 GCA_937864975.1 uncultured Chloroflexota bacterium
TGTGGCGGTAGACCGCATTGTCGTGCTGGTCGGCGGCGTTGGCGGGGCAAAGCTGGCGCACGGACTGGCGCAGTTTGTAGAGCCGGGCAAGTTGACGGTGATCGTCAATACCGGCGATGATTTCTGGCATTACGGGCTGCGCGTCTGCCCCGACCTCGACACGGTGATGTACACACTCGCCGGGATTGTCGACCGGACGAACGGGTGGGGCATTGCGGGCGATACGACTCACATGCTCGATGCGCTGCGGCGCTATGGCGAAGAACCGTGGTTCCGTCTCGGCGATCAGGATTTAGCAACCCACCTGCTGCGGACGCAGTGGCTCAGCGACGGCGAGACCTTGACACAGGTGACGGAACGGCTGACGCAGGGACTTGGGATTCCACACGCGATTTACCCTATGACCGACGCGCCCGTGGCGACGATGGTCGATACGGTCGAGCACGGCGAGCTTGAATTTCAAACCTATTTCGTGCGCCACCGCTGGCAGCCGACGGTTCGGGGAATTCGTTTCGACGGCATCGAGGACGCGGCAATTACGCCCCAGGTCGAGGCGGCGCTGGCATCGGCGGATGCGATTCTGATCGCGCCGTCGAATCCGTGGCTGTCCATCGCGCCGATTCTGGCGGTGCCGGGGCTGCGGGACGCGCTTCTGGCGCGCGACGTGCCACGGGTTGCCATCAGTCCTATCGTCGCCGGGAACGCGATTAAAGGTCCGGCGGCGAAAATGATGGCAGAATTAGACAATGAAGTGTCCCCCAAAACAGTGGCACACTATTATGACAACGTCATCAACGGATTCATCTACGACGAGCGGGACGCGGGTTTGCACATCTCAACCCCTCGCGCGACAATGATGAATACGATTATGCAGTCCGAAGACGACCGCGCGCCCCTGGCGCAGCGGGTTCTGGACTGGATAGAAAGCTGGTAGGGTCATGAATCTCTGGGTGATTATCCCGGTGAAGCCATTCGTGCGCGCGAAAAGCCGTCTGTCGGCGGCGCTGACGCCTGCCGAGCGCAGCGAGCTGGCGGAACGACTGCTGAGGCACGTGCTGGGTGTGGTCAGGCAGACGCCGCAGGTGGCGGGCACGCTCGTCATCAGCCGGGATAGCAAAGTGCTGGCGATTGCTCGCGACTTCGGCGCGAACACGGTCGCGGAAAGCGGCACGCCGGAACTGAACAGCGCGCTCATGCGGGCAACCCAGGTCGTGTCGATCTGGCGCGCGGACGCGGTGCTGGTGCTGCCCGCCGACCTGCCATTAATTTCGCCGGAGGACATTGCGGCTATGATCGAGCTTGCCCGGTCGTCGCAAACCGTGGTGATCGCGACCGACGCAAATCAGGACGGCACGAACGCACTGTTGATCCGACCGCCTGGGCTAATCCCCTATGCCTATGGTGAAGGCAGCTATGAGCGGCATACCCGCCTGGCGCAGGACGCCCGCGCGACCGTCAAGCTGTATCAGTCCGACCGCCTTGCGCTCGACATCGACCTGCCGGAAGATTTGCAGCGCTATCGACGGCTCTTGGAGAGCGGCGAGCCATCTTTATCCCTTGCCGCGCCCGACAGCGCCGCCGATGGCTAGAAACCAGAGTGAAAAGTAAAAAGTGAAAAGTGAAATCTCGAAAGTAAAACTATTTTTGACTTTTCACTTTTTACTCTTAACTTATTTCTCGACCCCACCCAACGAGGAGTTGTCTTAATGCCAGATCGTGTCGCCCTTTATTTGCAGGACGCGCACTCGCTTCAGGATGCAATCAAATACGTGCAGTACGCCGAAGCGCGCGGCTTTGAAGCTGTCTGGCAGGCGGAAAGCCGCCTCGTGCGCGATGCGGTCGTGCCGATGGCGACGTTCGCGGCGACGACGAGCCGAATCAAGATCGGCTCCGGCGTCATCAATAACTGGACGCGCAACGGGGGCGTGAGC
>CALMDI010000387.1 GCA_937864975.1 uncultured Chloroflexota bacterium
AACTCCTTCATAACAGTTTCAATCCGACGATTCGATAAATTTCGTGCATCGAGTTTATGATTTTTCTCGGCTGTATGGTGAAATGATAAGGCAGCAAGATTCTTGTTGTAGCCGCATTTCATACACTTTCCACCCAGTAGTTGAACCAGCTCCATTTTCCGCCTGATGCCACGCGCCCGTTGTCCTGGATAACCTTGATGATAATCATTCTTGCATTCAATTGAACAAAATCTGGTTTGTCTTCCCGTTAAGGATTTTCCACAAATTTTACAGGTTTTCACGGACAGTATTGACCTTTCTAATTTCAATCTCTACAATACCTTGAAAATACAATGGGCGCGTATTTCAATGGCAGAAAACCGGTCTCATAAACCGGAAGTTGTAGGTTCGACTCCTACCGCACCCACCTGATCTCTTCTGAATATGAGACGCCTCAAGGCGTCTCGTTTGTTTCTCCGCCATGATCTTGAAGCCACAAAACAAACGGGCGCACGTTTATGCGCCCGCCAATTACACCTGCATCTCGTATGTGCTACGCGCCGGTTTGCGACGTATCGCTCGATGCGAGCTCGGCATCGATAATCTGTTTGAACGCTTCCAGCGGCTGCGCGCCGCTGACCACGCGCCCATTGATAAAGAAGGTCGGCGTCCCGGTGAGTCCGAGCGTTGTCGCGAAATCGGTGTCGGCGACGACCTGATCGCGGCGAAGTTCGTCGTCGTAGCAGGTCGTGAACTGATCGATGTCCAGGGCAAGCTCGTCCGCCCACTGGAGATACAGGTCGCGGCTTAACGCCTGCTGGTTCGCGAACGCGCGATCATGAAACGCCCAGTATTCACCCTGATCGTTCGCGCATTCCGAGGCAAGGGCAGCTTCATAGGACGCCTGTCCGAAGATAATGAAATCGCGGTATACGAAGCGGACATTCTCACCATACTGCGCCAGCAGCGGTTCCAGCGTTTCGCGCGCGAAGCGCCCGCAGAAACCGCAGCGAAAATCGCCGAACTCGATAATGGTCACGGGCGCGGTTTCCTGTCCGCGTGAAGGCGCATCGGCAACAGGCACCTCATAGCGCTGGTTGGGATCGAGGCGGGGCTGCGCCGCCGCGGTTCCGCCGCCCTCATTCAGCGCCGCCGCGACCGCCTGACGAATCAGAAGCGCGTTTTCCTCGGTGTTCGCCTGCGAAAATCGGTCATACCCCACCGCGCCCATTAAGATGCCGACCAGCAGGAACGTGACCGCGATAACAATATAATTGAAGGTCACTTTTGGAATGGCAACCACATCCGTCGGGACTGGTTTCTGGGACGGCTGCTCTACCGTAACGCCCATCTCCGCTTCCTTTACAACCGTGCGTTATTCTGCTGGAATGATAACACAGGTTCGGCAGCCTGTATTCGGCTAGTTGATCTTAATGCACAAACTCGCGTCGCCGGGAGACGTGTCGCGGGCGACTTTCAAAGCTGACTCGCTCACCGGCGTGAAAACACGAGTAAAATGAGAAGGTGATAAATCATTGAGGCGGCAGGGGTGGAGGCGCGATTGAGCGAACTGGTGCACGGGCTGGTGGTCAGGGAACAGAGCGGCTTTTTCGGGGTAGAAGTACCCGATAGGACGATTTATACGTGCCGCCTGCGCGGGCGGCTGATGGAGGAGGCGCAGTCCTCGGACATCGCGGCGATTGGCGACCGCGTCCAGATCAGCGTCATCGACGCGGAGACCGGTACCATCGAAGCGGTCGAGGAGCGGAAGAACGCGCTGTCGCGCGCCGTTCGCACCGAGGGGAATCGCGGCGCTGGTGCGGCAGAACGCGAGCAGGTGATTATCGCCAACGTCGACCAGGCGCTGTTTGTCTTTGCCGCCGCGCAGCCGCCGCCCAGCTTTCGCATGATCGACCGCTTTCTCGTCGCCGGTGAAAAAGCAGGCATCGACCGGCTGATGATCGTCGTCAACAAAATCGACCTCGACGGCGATGGCAGCTCCCACGCGCTTTTTGAACCCTATCGGCAGATGAATTATCCCGTTTTGCTCACGAGCGCCCGCCTGGGCGTCGGTGTAGACGAGCTTCGGGACAGCCTGCGCGACAAAATTTCCGTGTTTACCGGACCGTCGGGCGTTGGCAAGACCAGCCTGCTGAACACCGTTCAGCCGGGGCTGGGGCGCGTGGTCAAAAGTGTGAGCCGGTTGAAGCAGGAAGGGATGCACACGACTCGCGACAGCGAGCTTGTGCGTCTGGAAACGGGCGGCTACCTGGCGGACACGCCGGGGATTCGCACCCTGACGATGTGGGACGTGGAGCCGGAAGAACTGGACGCCTACTTCCGCGACATCGCGCCTTACGTCTCGGAGTGTCGCTTTGGCGACTGCACGCACACCAGCGAGCCGGGCTGCGCCGTGCGCGAGGCGGTGACCGCGGGGAAGATCAACCGAACGCGCTACGACAGCTACCGGAGCCTGCGCGCCGAGCTTGAAGAAGCCTACGCCACGTATTAAAACGGGGCGTCTCTTATCGACGCCCCGCCGTTTTATTCACTCAGCTGGCTTGCCGACTTCGCATTTTCAACCGTCTGTTCGTCGTCTTCGTCGCCGTGCTGCGCTTCGTAAACCGCGCTGGCAATGTCGATGTACAGCCTGCCGTCAAGATGATCCAGCTCGTGCTGAAACACGCGCGCCAGATACCCCTTCGCCTTGACGCGAATGGGCTTCCCGTAACGATCCAACCCCTTGATGACTACCGACTCGTGACGCTTCACCTTGCCGAAATAACCGGGAATCGACAGGCAGGCTTCATAGCCCTCGACCACTTCGCGGCTTTCCTTGATGATCTCCGGGTTGGCGAGAACATACACGTGCCCGGCGTCGCGACCGTATTCCTGCTTGCTCTCCTCGTCATCCGGCAAGCGCACGACGATCAGCCGCTGGCTCACCGCCACCTGCGGCGCTGCCAGCCCCACGCCCGGATTGTTCTCGTCCAGAATGGTTTCAATCATGTCGTTGACCAGCGTCTGAAGCTTCGAGTCGAAGGTCGTGACGCGGTTGGCTTTTCGCCTCAGAATCGGGTTATCGAGCTGGATAATCTCACGTCGCGCCATAGCACTCACACTGAAAATCGCCGCTTAAAACTAGGGGTTTTGT
>CALMDI010000388.1 GCA_937864975.1 uncultured Chloroflexota bacterium
ATCACCTATGCCGCCCGCTTATCTGAATACCTGGGTGGCGCGCGCATCTATCTCAAGCGTGAGGATTTGGCCCATACCGGGGCGCACAAAATCAACAATGCGTTGGGGCAGGCGCTCCTGGCGCAGCGCATGGGTAAAAAGCGCATCGTCGCCGAGACTGGTGCGGGGCAGCATGGTGTTGCCAGTGCAACTGCCTCGGCGCTCTTGGGTCTGGAATGCCATGTCTACATGGGCAGCGTCGATATGGCGCGTCAGCAGCCAAATGTGTTTCGCATGAAATTATTGGGGGCGGAAGTCATCCCTGTCGAGAGTGGCACAAAAACCCTCAAAGATGCCATCAACGAAGCCATCCGCGATTGGGTCACCAATGTACGCACCACCTTTTATCTTCTCGGTTCAGCATTAGGGCCGCATCCGTACCCCATGATGGTGCGCGATTTTCAGAGTGTGATCGGTGTAGAGGCGCGTGGACAAATATTGGAGCAAGCCGGTAGGCTTCCCGATGTGTGTGTGGCTTGCGTCGGTGGCGGCAGCAATGCTATCGGCCTGTTTCATGCCTTCCGCGACGACGAGCATATTGACCTGATTGGAGTTGAGGCCGGTGGTCACGGTGTCGAGAGCGGTCAGCACGCGGCGCGTTTTGCCGATCCGGCGATGGGGCGTCCGGGTGTGTTACAAGGCACACGTTCGTTTGTATTGCAAAATGCCGACGGACAGATCATGAACACACACAGCGTGTCGGCAGGGCTGGATTACCCCTCGGTCGGACCGGAACACGCCTTTCTGCGCCAGAGCGAGCGCGCTTACTACACCTACGCCACCGACGACGAAGCGCTGGCGGCGCTGCACACGCTCAGCCGTTACGAGGGGATTATTCCCGCGCTCGAAAGCGCGCATGCCGTCGCGGAAGCCATCAAGCGCGCGCCGACCCTGCCGAAAGACACGGTGATGTTGATTAATCTGAGCGGGCGCGGCGACAAGGATCTGGATACCGTGATGCGGGAGTTGAACATCTGATGCCGCCCACGGTGCGAATTCGCGAAGTTGTGTCCGGCATTCTCTACGACACCAGCGGCAGGCTGCTGCTTCAGCAGCGCGACGACAAGCCGACGATTCCCTATCCCGGCGAGTGGACGCCCTTCGGCGGCAGCGTCGATCCGGGCGAGCCGCCTGTCTACGCCGTTCAGCGCGAATTAATGGAAGAGCTGGAGCTGGATGTGCCGATGACGCTCTGGAAGAAATTTGTTGACCCCGACCGCACCATCCCCGGCGAGATCGTCTGTATGCACTACAGCTACCGGGGCTTGCTCGACCGCGATGTGAAATCGCTTGTTCAGCATGAGGGACAGGATCGCGGCATGTTTACGCTGGACGAGCTGCGCGACCTGACGATTGCCTTCATGCAGATGCCGCTGCTCGAAGAATTCGTATCGACACAGCTTGAGGACAGGAAATCAAAGCGCAAGAGGTGTATCGGGAAATGACCGACGTGACGACGCAAACCGGCGTCGACGCCATCGCGGCGATGTTCGCCCGCGCGCGTTCCGAAAGCCGCGCCGCCTTCCTGCCGTACTTCCCGATTGGCTATCCAACCTATTCCGAGTCGCTCGACACCGTCGAGGCGATGGCAGGCGAGGGCGTCGATGGCTTCGAGATCGGGATGCCGTTCAGCGATCCGCTGGCGGACGGACCGGCGATTCAGACGGCGACTCAGATCGCCCTGGAAAATGGCACGACCGCTCGCCGCTGCCTGGACGCGGTAGGCGAGCTGCGCGCGCGGGGTATTCGCCAGCCCATGCTCATGATGGGCTATCTCAACCCAATCCTTGCTTACGGCGTGGACAAATTCGTGCGCGATGCGCGCGCGGTTGGAGCAGATGGGCTGATTATCCCCGACATGCCGCCGGAAGAAAGCGCCGACATGGCATCCGTCTGCGCGCGCGAAGGCATGGCGCTGGTGTTTTTCCTCGCGCCGACGAGCAACGACAGACGGATCGACTTGGTGGCGGAAAAGGCAACCGGCTTCATCTACGTTGTCTCGTTTACGGGTATCACCGGCGCGCGCGATGCCCTCGCCGCGGAGCTGACGAGCTTCATCGCTCGCGTCAGGGCGAAGGCGCTTGGCATTCCACTGGTTTTAGGCTTCGGCATCAACACCCCCGAGCAGGCGCGTTCGATGAATGGGTTCGTGGATGGCTTCATCGTTGGTACCGCGCTGGTGAAAGCAGGCAGGGAAGGCATCGAAGCGGTACGGGCGCTGGCGCGCAGCCTGCGAACGGCGCTTTAAGAAAGCAAATCACGAGGTGGAATCACGCGCGGCTGCTGCCTTCAAACCAGCCGGAGTCATTGATGTGGCGAAAGACCTGTTAAGCAGCGAAGCGCTGACTCAAGCGACGGTTCCCCCTTAAGTTATCCCTTGACCGTCAGAGGTAATCTGTTAGAATGAGAACCAGTCTCGCCCCATTCGTCTAGAGGCCCAGGACGTGGCCCTCTCAAGGCCAAAACAGGGGTTCGATTCCCCTATGGGGCACATGCTGCCTCACGCCTTCACCGCGTGGGGCAGTTTGCATTTTAGCCTAGAAACGGCGGCTGCCCGCTTATTGAACTGGTTGTACGCCGCGCTTCCTGCGCCCCTGTTGTTGAAAGACAACAAAGGACGTAAAAGCCCTCGTAATGCCGAGATCAAAGCACGCTATGCCGCCGGAACCAGCGTGCCGCAGTTAGCTACCGATTATGATATTTCGAAGGAGCGTGTCTACCAAATTCTCAGCGGACGTCGCCGTTAAATGCGTGGCATCAATATGCTTGCGTCGCGTGATGGCCGTCCAGGTGGTCTGACAAAATCTGGCATCGATCAAAGCTATGGATCACCTTTGGGTAAACTGGGCTTACCTCCTCGTGTGCGAATCGCCTCCTATACAATAGGTCGATGGCACGAGGACACGAACGCGCGAAGGCAGGAATTGTCGTCTCAACTTCTGAAAGGCTATTTTCAGACCTTTTTCAGTTGAACCGACCTGTATGCTATTCAACGTCTGGACGGGTCGTATTGCTGCATCCGGCGGTCCTTAACGCTCAATCTTCTTCGCAGCCATCTCCACGGCAACGTCACGTTAGGCGCATATGCGCTTGA
>CALMDI010000389.1 GCA_937864975.1 uncultured Chloroflexota bacterium
AACCGTACCGGCGGGTATAATACCCTACGATGTGGGGTGTTAGGGCGATAGATGCTGTGGGCTACTGCATTGGTGGTCATCTCATGCATGAGATGACCACCAATGCAGACCCAGTAATAAAATACCCCTCTTCATGCTCTGAATCATCACATTCACGCCCGCGTCAATCTGCGGCTTGCCCGACTTCTTGTCCTTGCTCGTCGCCCACGTTCTAAGCGCGTCCAGTGTTTCCTGCTGTTCAGCATCTAACCGTCGCCAGCGACGACGTTCCGCTTCCGGGTGAAGGATGGCGTATACGCGGGCGCGCATCTGCGCTAAGCTCACGACACAGTGACAGGAGGCTTCATGCCCGATTACGACGCGGTGATCGTCGGTTCCGGTCCGAACGGGCTGTCCGCGGCAATCACGCTGGCGCAGGACGGCTGGAAGGTGTTACTGCTGGAGGCGAAAGCGACGATTGGCGGTGGGGCGCGCACGCAGGAGCTGACCCTGCCCGGCTTCCGGCACGACGTCTGCTCCGCCATTCACCCGCTCGGCATCGGCTCGCCTTTTTTCCGCGCCCTGTCGCTGGAACAGGTTGGGCTGGAATGGATTCAGCCGGACACCCCGCTCGCGCACCCGTTCGACGATGGCAGCGCGGCGCGCATGGAACGGTCGATTGCAGAAACGGGCGTGACGCTCGGAGAGGATGCGGACGCCTACCAACGGCTGATGCAGCCGTTTGTCGAGCGCTGGCAGGAACTTCTGGACGATATTCTGGGTCCCTTCCCCTTCCCGCCTCGTCATCCAGTCCTCTTGGCGCGATTCGGGTTGCAGGCGCTTCGCAGCGCGCGCAGCCTGGCGCAGCGGCGGTTCAAAGGACGAAACGCGCGGGCGTTGTTCGCCGGGCAAGCGGCGCACTCGTTTCTGCCGCTCGAACACATCGCAAGCGCATCCTTCGGAATCGTGCTGGGGCTGCTCGGACACGCCGTCGGGTGGGCGATTCCGCGCGGCGGCTCGCAGTCGATTGTTGATGCGCTGGCGGCGCACCTGCGGACGCTCGGCGGCGAGATTGTCGTCAATCACGAGGTGAACTCGGTCGACGACCTGCCTTCATCGCGCGCCGTCCTGTTCGACGTGACGCCGCGTCAGCTTCTCCGGCTGGCAGGGCATCGCTTTCCGCCGGGTTACCGCGCGCAGTTGGAGCGGTATCGGTATGGTCCCGGCGTGTTTAAAGTGGACTGGGCGCTGGATGCGCCGATTCCGTGGACGGCGCCGGCATGTCATCGCGCGGGAACAGTGCATCTCGGCGCGACTCTGGACGAAATTGCCCTCTCCGAGCGGCAGAGCTTTCGGGGTCAGATTCCCGACGTACCCTTTGTCCTCGTCGCGCAGCAGAGCCTGTTCGACCCGACCCGCGCGCCGGAAGACAAGCAGACCGGCTGGGCGTACTGTCACGTTCCGCACGGCTCGACGGTCGATATGACGGCGAAAATCGAGCAGCAGGTGGAGCGCTTTGCGCCGGGATTTCGCGAGCGCATCCTCGCGCGCCACACGATCAATCCCGCCGAGTACGAACAGCACAATCCGAACTTTATCGGCGGCGACATCAACGGCGGCGTGCAGGACATCTGGCAGTTGTTCACCAGACCCAGCCGCAGCCTGCGCCCCTATCGCACCCCGACGAAGGGCATCTACATTGGCTCGGCGTCGACTCCACCGGGCGGCGGGGTGCATGGCATGGGCGGATTTTTCGCGGCGCGCGCGGCGATGAAAGATAGCTTATAGCGATCAGCGGTCAGCTTTCAGCTAAAGATCAAAGAGTTAACGCAAAGGCGCAGAGGACGCAAAGGCGCAGAGAAATTTTTCCTTGCGTCCTTGCTTCTTTGCGCCCTTGCGTTAACTCTTTAGTCTTTGGCTAAAAGCTAATCGCTAATTGCTAACAGCTATCCCGGCTCCATGCCCGTGACCACCGGCAGGTCGTCGCGGTTGCCCCACTCCGACCACGAGCCATCGTAGCCGCGCACGTCGTCATAGCCCATCAGGCGCAGCAGGAAATAGACGTGCGCGCCGCGCCAGAGCGTCTGGCAGTAGGTGATGATCGTCCGGTCGGGGGTGATGCCGCGCGCGTCCAGCAGAGCTTGAATTTTGGCTGCCGATTGAAAGACTTCGACATCGTCGTCCCGAAGCTGCGGCGCCCAGTCGGATTCAATCGTGTAGACGGTATCGCCGCCGGTCAGCGAGTCGAGCCAGGTGAACAGGATCGCGCCGGGGATGTGCCCGCCCCGCGCCGCCAGCTTAACCTCCCCGCTGTATTCCTGCGGCGAGCGGGCGTCCACGAGTGTCACGTTCGGGTCGTCAATGCCCGCCAGCACGTCCTCGACCGTGGCAAGCGCCCGCTCGTTTAAGACAATCGGGTAGTCGGTTGGCGTCACGTCGGGGAGTTCGGTCGTGACCTCGCGACCGTCGGTGACCCACGCATTCCAGCCGCCGTTGACCACGCGCGAATCGGGATGCCCGACGTAGTCCAGCGTCCAGAACATGCGCGCGCTGTTCATCATACCGAGGTCGTCGTAAATCACGGCAGTCATTTCCGGCGTCAAGCCGATGGCGTTCAACGCCGCCTGCACTTCTGTCGGGTCGAATTCCATCGAAACACCATCGATAGTGGACGCAATCGTTTCGACGGGCACGTTCACCGCGCCCGGCACGTGTCCCTGCGTGTAAGCCTCCGCCGCGCGCATATCGATGATACGCACCATCGGATCACCGAGGTGTTCTTCGAGCCACTGAGCATCGACCAAAAGGTCGGCGTTGGGATATGCGGCGAGCGCTTCTTCGGTGACGTCCTGCGCGCTCACGGGCACGGACAGGACAATCAGGCAAAGCACAGCGATCAGGAGTGCAAAGTTGCGACGCATTCAAGCCATCCTCGAATCTTCTGCTTATGTCTGCTCTTTTGGACGACACGCGGCGCGCGTTCCTTTCGCCACCAGCAAACAGGCGAGTCGGGGACTCGCCCATATGCATCAAGTTAAGCTGGATACAGATCGGCTTCGCCTCAACCCCTCCCTTGCTCGGGGTTCGCGCCAGCGGCGCGAACTTCGGTTTGCCCCGTTCGCGCCGCTGAAGCGGCGTCTAGACCCGACAGCCGACGGCTGTCGGGCGAACGAGGG
>CALMDI010000390.1 GCA_937864975.1 uncultured Chloroflexota bacterium
TGCACGCGGCCGGTGCGGGCGTTCACGGCCTTCGGCAGCTTGTCGGTGTAGGTGGACTTCAGCTTGGTGATCGCGCGGTGCTCGAGGATCAGCTTGGGCAGCGGATGGTCGAGCGCGAGCTCCGCCAGCACGTCCTCGTCCAGGTAGTCATAGTCGAAGTGAAGGCGCAGCAGCAGATCGGTGAGCGCGTTGAAGTCGTTAATCAGCCGCTCCTGGCGCGGATTGCCAGACTGCGGCGTGTACGTGGCGAAAACCGCGTTCATGGGCCACAGCAGCGCCACCTTTGCCACGTGCCGCCCGCCCGACAGCAGGTGACTGAGGCGGCTCATGTAATCGGAAAACGCGCCGTAGTAGTGCCACCACGGGTATTGATAGAACATCGAGGGGGGCCAGTCGCGCTTGCGCGGACCTTCGAGCGTGTAATGGAATCCGTGCGGGTTGAGCAGATTGACGCCCAGCACGTACTCCCAATCCGCGATCCACTTCATGCGCTGCATGGTCGCGTCCATGAAGATGCCGCCGAACGACTCGCACAGCAGGCGCGGGCTGCCCAACTGGTGCGCCGCCGAACTGCTGACCTTCATCGCGACGTGCTCGGCAGGACGGTCGCGATTGCCGATGATCGGATACAGGTGATCCACCCCGACCACGTCGAAGAAGCGATAGTGCTTGAACAGGTTGCCTTCGACGCGGACGAGCATCCGCAGCCATTCTTCGTAGAGCACGTGCCCGGTAAACAGCACGTCGTGCGCCCGGCACCAGTCGTGAATCTGCTTGTAGTACGCCTCGCTGTAGAATTCGGTCAGCGTGGTATAAAAGTCGTAGCGAACGCGCGCGCTGTCCGCGCTGATGTCGAAGAACAGGTGCGGCAGACACGGGCGCAGATTATAGCCGTTGCGCTCCTGAAAACGGCGCAGCATGTCTTTCGTCCACGGGACAATCGGGTTATCGCCGCCGGTCACGTAATAATGCATGGCGGGTTCGTCGGTGTAGAACCCCAGCATGTGCGACGACAGGTTGTCCCCGACGACCGGCAGATATGGCTCGTAGCCGATGCGTAGAAATTCGGCGGTCGCTTCGGGGTTGATGGCGTCGATGTAATAATCAGCTTCCTTCTCGACGATATCCAGCAGTCGCCACGTGCCTTCCGGCGCTTCCCAGGGGATGACATTCTCGAACGACAGGTTCGGCGTGAGGTCGCGCACCTGACCGTCGGCGCTCACGGCGAACGATGCCAGCGGCTTCGAGCGCTCGAAATCCAGATAACGGCTGTCCCCGCCCGTGAGATAGGTGAACCACGGACCGCGCACCGTGAAGTTGATGCACTCGATGTACTTTTGCGCGAGGTCGGGGCGGGCTTGCAGCACGCGCTTGTCCGCCGTGCCGGAGGGCCAGTTCATCTCGTCGTAAATCCACGTTTGCAAGCCGAGCTTTTTCGCTTCCTCGACCGCGAAGCCGATGCGCTCTAAATACGTGTCCCCGATGTAGGGCATTTCCAGCCCGAACCGTCCGTGAAGGATGATGCCGGGCATCCCCTTATCGCGGAACTCGCGCAGTTGATAGCGCATTTCGTCGGGGTCAAGCTCGCCGTTGAGGAACCAGAACGGCAAAATTCCGTACTCGCGCGGCGGGCTGCGGAAGCTGTCCGCCGTAACGGGAAGGTCAGACCAGGGCTTGGGGGGCATTCAGCCATCTCCAGGGCAGTGCCGCCGGGAGGTTTGTTTCCCGGCTACCAAAGAAAGCATCGTAAACCCCTGATGGGTTCATTTTGCACCAGAAGCCCACCCCGTCTCACTTCGCTCGACACCCCTCCCCGAATTCAGGGAGGGTAAAGACAACCTGCAACGGCTTGAAGTCCTCCCTCCCCGAAATCGAGGAGGGAGACAGAGGGTGGGGTTTCTGGAACTTCCGCATTTTAAGACCAGCCGAGCACTCCGCGGCATCCTTCCGCATCACGCCAGAATCAGCACCGCCATCGGCGGGATGGCGATCTTCAGGGGCGCGCTTTGCACCGGCGTGACCGTCTCGCCCGACAGCAAATCCTGAAACTCGGTTTTCGCGCCGAACGCTTCAAAGCCTTCGGGAAGCGGCACGTCAACCTCGAACGGGTCATTGAAGAAGTTGAGCAGGACGAGAATCGGCTCGCTCCCATCTTCCAGATAGCGCAGGTAGCCATAAACCTGCTGGTGCGGCTCGACGTTGAGGATTGTCCAGTTGCGCGAATGCAGGCTCGGCGTCGCGCGCCGCAGGTGGATCAGGGACTTGTAGTAGTCGCGCAACCCGCGAATGCGCTCCTCAAACGAGATCGGACCAGCATCGCCATAGGGCGTGAACAGCGTGCCGTTTTCGTCGCCGGTATAGACGACCGGAATTCCCGGCAGCGTCAGCAGCAGCGCCGCCGCCACGCGCGTCATCTCCGAACCGTATCTGGCAACGAAGCGCGTTGCCGTATCGTTGTTGTTGAGGAAGCGGAAGATCAGCGCGTCGGGGTGATAGCCGCCCGCGCGACGGTTCGTTAGCGCGGAATGCAGGTTGAACGTCAGGAGTTCCGGGTCTTCAAAGACCAGCTCCCACGCCCAGCGACCGAGCGCGGCTGTCCAGTCGTAGGCGGCGTCGAAGCCATTGTCGAAGTAGTATTCGTCGCGGGCGCTGGCTTCCGCCACCAGCAGCAGGTCGGGCTTGATGCGTTTTAGCTCGGCGCGCCAGTCGCTCCAGAAGTCGGGACGGCGCTCGCGAATGCCCCAGGCAACGTCCACGCGAAACCCGTCCACGTCGTAGTCGCGCACCCAGAATTTGAAGGCTTCAAGCATCCACTGGCGCACTTCTGGGTTGTCAA
>CALMDI010000391.1 GCA_937864975.1 uncultured Chloroflexota bacterium
GTTTTATCTACGATGCGCTTAGGGCTATAATCATGCGCTCGCAGCGGGTCAAGCCGCATCGAATTGCCCGCAAAATTTTAAAAGTGTCTTCTTTAACCAAGAGGCTTTCGGATGGAACACGTCGAGGTCATCGTCATTGGAGCAGGTTCGAGCGGCGGCGTGGTGGCGTCCCGCCTGACGGAAGACCCGACGCGGCACGTCCTGCTGTTGGAAGCCGGACCCGATTTCCCGGATGAGCATGAAGTGCCGCCGTTGTTCGCCGTGAGCGGCGAGCATAGCTGGCTGGTCGCGGGCGCTCCCGAACTGGACTGGCGCTACTGGAACGCCGACCGCGCTCAGGCGACGGCAGGACAGCGCGTGCGGCTGGCGCGGGGAAAGCTCGTCGGCGGCACGTCGATGGTGAACGCGACGATTGCCGCGCGCGGCGCGCCGTACGATTACGACCGCTGGGAGCGCATGGGCAACCCCGGCGGGTCGTGGGCGGATATTCTCCCCTACATGATCCGCATCGAGACCGACCTCGACTTTGGCGACCTGCCCTATCACGGCTCCGAGGGACCGATTCGCGTTCAGCGCTACCCGCGCGAAACGTGGGCGGAAGTCAACCGCGCCTTCTTCGACGGCTGTCTTGAGCTGGGCTTTCGCCATGCGCCCGACCTGAACGCGCCCGATGCGATGGATGGCGTCGTCGGACCGCTCGCGCACAATCGCTTTAACGAAATCCGGCAGGGCACGCTCGTCACGTACCTGCGCGAGGCGCGCCAGCGCCCCAACCTGACAATTCGCGGCGGCGCGACGGTTGACCGCGTTTTGATCGAGGGCGACCGCGCAGTGGGCGTGCGCTACGTCGATGGTTTGGGACAAGCACGCGACGTGTTCGCGGATACGGTCGTCGTGTCGGCGGGCGTTTACGGCAGCCCTGCCATCCTTCAGCGATCCGGCATTGGACGCTCACGAGTCCTCAAGCCGCTCGGAATTGACCAGAAAGCCGACCTGCCGGTGGGTGAGCATCTTCTCGACCATCCCGGCTGCGCCTTCTTCTTTCATGCGCCTGCCCTGTCGGGCGCGACCGGACGCCTGTTCGCCGCCAACGCGCGCGGACCCAAAGCCGCCAGCGGCGAGCTTGAATGGCAGGTACATCCCTTCCCCATCGGGCACGAAACGGGCAAAGCCGGGCTGTGGATTTACCTGCCGCGTCAGGACGCCGAGGGCGCGGTCGAGATTACCAGCGCCGACCCCACTACCCCGCCGCTGATCGATCACTGCTATAACACGCAGGACAGCGATTTTCGACGGTTCGACCTCGCGCTCGACTTCTGCGAGCAGCTTATTCAGACACCGTCCTTCGCGAAACACGGCGCGCGGTCGCTCATGGGCGACGCCAGCCATCGCGACATCGTGCGGGCGGGCATTGCCAGCGCCAATCATCAGGCGGGCACCTGCAAAATGGGACCCGCCTCGGATAAAACCAGCGTCGTCGGCAGCGATCTCAACATCCACGGCGTTTCGAACCTGATGGTTGCCGACGCCAGCATCTTCCCTGACAATATCATGCACAATACCAACTTCACCTGCATGGTCGTGGGCGAGATCGCCGCCGACCTTGTCAGCGGGAAGCGGGTCGCGCGTTAACCGAACAGGGTGATTGCTCGTGAATCGTCAGGCTGTCTTTCGGTTACTCCACAATCAGGACGTATCCGTCCTCATTATCGGCGCGGGGATCAATGGCGTCGGCTTGTACCGCGATCTGGCGCTGCAAGGCGTGGACGTTCTGCTGGTCGACAAAGCGGATTTCTGCGCCGGTGCCAGCGCCGCGTCGACGCGCATCATTCACGGCGGGCTGCGCTATCTGGAAAACGCCGAGTTTCGGCTGGTCAAAGAGGCGCTCCTCGAACGCAACCGCCTGCTGAAAAACGCCGCCCATTACGTGCGCCCGCTGCCGACGACAATCCCCATCTTCAGGTGGACGGGTGGCGAGTGGAACGCGATTCGGACGTTTCTGCGTCGCCCCGGCAAGCCGAGCGGTCGCGGCGCGCTCATCATCAAAGCCGGGCTGACGATGTATGACGCCTTCGCGGGCTGGGGGCACGCGATGCCTCGCCACCATTTTACGTCGCGCGGCAAGGCGCTCGAAGAGCGTCCAAAGCTCAATCCGTACATCGTCTCCACGGCGACTTATTACGACGCACGCATCAGCTATCCCGAACGTCTCTGCCTTGAACTCATCCTCGACGCCGAAGCCGAGTCGCCAACGGTCAAAGCGCTGAATTACGTCGGCGTGCGTGGCGCGGGCGATGGCGCCGTCTCACTCGTGGACGAACTCACGGGCGAGACGGTCACGGTCAAGCCGAAGCTGGTGGTCAACGCGACCGGCGCGTGGATTGACTTCACCAATCACGCGCTTCAGCGCGCGACTCAGTTCATCGGCGGGACGAAAGGCTCGCATCTCGTCCTCGACAATCCCGAATTATGGGCAGCCTGTCGCGGCGAGATGATGTACTTCGAGTACGGCGCGGGGCGCATTCTCATTTTTTACCCATTCTTCGATAAGGTCATTGCCGGGACGACCGACATTCCGGTGGAAAACCCCGACACGGCGGTTTGCAGCGAGGACGAGGTCGATTACATTCTGGCGTCCGTCCGGCAGGTGTTCCCGGAAATTAGCGTCGACCGCTCGCAGATCGTCTACCGGTTCTGCGGCGTGCGCCCGCTGCCGCGTTCGAATGCGGCGACGCCGGGGCAGATCAGCCGCGGCCCGTGTACCCCCGGGGCGGCAGTGCGATGCACACGCGGACGATGCGCTCACGCGCGATGCGCAGCGATGAAGCAAAACAGT
>CALMDI010000392.1 GCA_937864975.1 uncultured Chloroflexota bacterium
ATTCGTCGCGAGAGCGGTAAAGATCCATGTCGTCTTTGCGGGCAAACGGCAGCGGCACGATCAGCCGGTAACCGTCGCTCGCGCGTTCAATCCGGTGCGTGACCCCGTCGAACAGCTTCGACGCCGGGTTTTGCTCGCCATACAGCGCGTCCGCCAGCATTCGCAGCCGTTCGACGCCCGATACTTCCCCGCCGAACAGCGGCGCTTTGAGCAGCGGCAGCTCGCCAAAGGCTTCCCCGATGAAGCTGATATTCTCCTGCTGGTTCGCCTTCCACATTGTGAAGTAGGGGTCGGTGACTTCGGGCGGGATGATGCGATTGCAGATGATGGCGTCGGTCGCGTAGCCGTACAGGTTCAGATAGGTGTACGTCCGCTGCGTCTCTTTGATGACCATCTTCTCCGGGTTGACCACGAGCCGGATGCTGCTGATCTCCGGGTCGGATAGAATGACGCGCACCTTGTCGAGCGTGTCGAACA
Organism: uncultured Chloroflexota bacterium; assembly: GCA_937864975.1. Lineage (GTDB taxonomy): Bacteria > Chloroflexota > Anaerolineae > Aggregatilineales > Phototrophicaceae > ZC4RG36. The sequence continues at coordinate 478 of CALMDI010000392.1, forward strand.
GGCGCTGGACTTCATCCCACGCGCTGCTGTCGGGCAGGTTGCTTTCGCCGCGCACCAGCTTGTTGATCGGGCGCAAAATTCGGGTCGCGCCGCGCGTCAGCGTCATGATTTTGTCGAACCACCAGCGCGAGACGTCCGGCAGCGAGAGCAGGCGCAGCGTTTCCGCCGTCGGCGCGGCGTCCACGATCAGTACGTCGTAATTGCCCTCGTCGAGATACTTGTTGATCCACAGCAGGTGCGCGCCTTCTTCCAGTCCCGGCAGGATCGTGACTTCTTCCGCGACGATGCTGTCGACACCGGGGCGGCTGAACAGCGACACCATGTATTCCTGAAGCTTGCCCCAGTATTTTTCCATCGAATACCGGGCATCGACTTCCTGCGCCCACAGGTTCGCCGCCAGCAGCACCGGCTCGGGTCCGATTTCCTTTTCCAGCGAGTCGCCCAGGCTGTGCGCCGTGTCCGTGCTGATGACAATGGTTCGCAAACCCATCTCGGCGCAGCGCAGGGCGGTTGCCGCCGAAATGCTGGTCTTGCCGACGCCGCCCTTACCCGTGTGAACGATTATCCGCATCGTGTGCTTTCTTTCCGTTAATGAGGCTCCATTATACAACCCGGAGCCGCGCGTTCCGTCTCACGTTCATATACGGCTAAGGGAAGGGAAAGGTGGCAGGGAAGCAGGTTCAAGGGGCGAGAACGGAGTCAAATACGTAACAAGTGAAAAGCTGACAGGGACTGCATCAGCTTTTCACTTTTCACAGAGCTATCAGCGCCTGCCCACATTTCGGTACAGATACATCGTGATGGGCGCAAAGATCGCGATGAGCACCGCGCTGGACAGCAGCGACACGCCGCCGCCCGGTCGGAAGCCGAGAATCAAGCCAAGTAAGATGACGACCAGCCCCGCCAGCAGATAGCGCACCATATCGCCCAGCAGCGCCCCGACGAGGACGGCAGGAGGACCGGCAACGTCTACCTCTCCGACGACCGCGGCGAGACGTGGCGCTGTCTGGGCACGCACTTTCCCCCGGCTCTCTCGGCACGCTCCACCGCATAACGACTTGCGCGCTCTCCGCACATTGCGTGGCGCTGCGTCAGCAGCGCCGTGCTGACCTCATCGAATACTCATCTTTTTTTAATTCCAATCGTTATGACGTTTAAACTTCCTGTATTACAGTACGCATTGTACATCAACATAGGCAGCCAGTGATCCAGAAGGAGTACCCAGTATGGCAAGCAGAAAGACATTTACAGGCATCATCGGGATAGCGGTCATTCTAACGCTTGCGCTCGGCGCGCTCATGGCGCTGCCGACCTCGGCGCAGAACACCGATCCACTCGCCGGGTGCGATGCGACCGTTCAAGCCCTGGTGTGGGCGGCGCGGGACGCTTACGGCTACGACATGTCCATGATGGGCGCGAATATGGCGGGCGATAACGGCGACGCCGCGGGCGACAATGCCGACGGCGACAACGCGAAGCTGGATACCGCCAAGCTGTCGGCGTTCGCCGCGCAGGCAACCGAGGAGCCGACCGAAGAGCCGGGCGATGACGGCGACGACGGCGACGATGGTGACGACAGCGACGACAGTGACGACACCGATCCCGGCGCCGCGGGTGACAATGGCGATACGGGCGCTGCTCCCGCCGCACCGTCGGCGTGCGATACCATCCGTGCCGACGTCGTGGCATTCATCTTCGCGCAGAACGGCATGACTCTGGGACCCGCGCCGATGACGTTTGACGTCAACGGCACGATGATGCAAGCCGACTTCACGGCAATGATGAGCGGGCCCGAAGAAGTCCCCGGACCGGGTGACGATGACGGAACCGGTCAGGCGTGGATTTCGATTGACGAGACCGCCAATCAGGTTTGCTGGTCGATGCAGGTGGCTGGCATCGAGCTGCCTGCCGCGGCGGCGCACATCCACGTCGGTGGACTGGGTGAGTCGGGTGACGTCGTCGTGCCGCTCGCCCCGCCGGGGCTGGATGGCGTTTCGGCGGGCTGCACCGAGGACGTGGATCCGGGCGTGATCGCGGCAATCCTGGCGAATCCCGGCGGTCATTACGTGAACGTCCACACGCAGTCGTTCCCCGCTGGCGCGATCCGCGGTCAGCTTCTGGGCGCGTAAGCCTTACCAATGGCGAACAGAACGTCGAGAGGGGCAGCCATGCTCCTCTCTTCGTTTACAGATGACGCAGGAATTGGTCGGGGTCGTTGAGGAAGTCGCGCGTCAGCGTGACGTGTTCCAGTTCGCCATAGCTCACGGGGTGGATCGGCGGCTGGTCGAAGGTATAGATCGTCGCGCCGGGAAACGCCATCAGGATTGGAGAGTGAGTGGCGATGATGAACTGGGCGTTCAGCGCGAGCATCTCCCTGAGAAGCGTGATGAAGGCAAGCTGGCGCAGCGGCGAAAGCGGCGCTTCCGGCTCGTCCAGCAGGTAAAGCCCGTCCGGCACGAAACGCGCCCGGAAAAACGTGAAAAAGCTCTCGCCGTGGGAGTAATTGTCGAGGTCGCCGCCGTACTGCGCCTGCATGGCGTGAATCTCGCGCAGGAACGGCATCCGCGCCAGGTTGCGCGCCATCTCCGACCGCCCCGCGTACTCGTGGTCGATGTCCTGAAGATCGCGTTCCAACCCTTCGCGAATTTTCGACATCCGCTTCGCATAGCCAAAATAATCTTCCGCGCGCAGGAAAAAGCCGCGCCGCGTGCGCTTCGTCCACGACAGCTTGAGCGCGCTGCCGAGCCGTCGCACCGAAGCGAGCGTCTCATCCTGATCCACACCCTCGCTCCCCGCCGTAATCGAGCCGGCGGCAAACGCAATCGCCTCTAACAGGGTCGATTTGCCGGAACCGTTCTCGCCGACGAAGAAGGTCAGCGGCGTTGTCAGTTCCAGCGGCGTCAGCGCTCGGATCACCGGGATGTTGAACGGATACGCGCTGTCGTCGCCGCGCCGTTTTCCCAGAGCAATCGACTTCAGATGAATCATCCCGCGCTCCTGCTGCCTTTCCATGCATTAAACCACGGATTTGGGACAGCAAACTGGCGACAGGGCGGCTCCGCTGCTAAGATCGCGCGCATGATTACCAGTCTCCAGAACGAACGTGTCAAGCTGGCGCACGGGCTGCAAACGCAGCTCAAGACCCGCCGCAAAGAGGGTAAAATTGTCCTCGAAGGCGCGCGTCTCGTCCTCGACGCGATGCAGCGCGGCGGTATCCGACCGGATTATGTGCTCTACGAACCGGAAAGGGGGGACGCGGGCGTGATCGACCTGTTGGAGCGGCAGCGCGCGCCGATGTTTCCGGTGTCAGTCGAGGTGATGCAGCACGTTGCCGACACCGAACAGCCGCAGGGCATCGTCGGTATTTTTCCGATGCCTGCGGCAACACTTCCGGTCGCGCTGCGGCGCGTGATGATCCTCGACGCCATCCGCGACCCCGGCAATCTGGGAACCATCCTCCGCACGGGCGCGGCGGCGGGCGTGGACGCGGTTTTGCTGGCGCCGGGCTGCGTGGATGCGTACAACCCGAAAGTCCTACGCAGCGCCATGGGCGCGCATTTCCGCGTGCCCGTCGTGGAACAAGCGTGGGAGAGAATCGGCGCAGCGTGCCACGACACCCGCGTTTACCTTGCGGATATGGAGGGTGACGCGACGTATGATGCCGTCGATTGGTCGTCGCCGTGGTCGCTCATCATCGGTAGCGAAGCGCACGGCGCCAGCCCGCAGGCGGAAGCCCTTGCCGAAACGAAGGTTTATATTCCTATGGCATCCAACGCCGAGTCGCTCAACGCCGCCGTCGCCGCGGGGGTGCTGCTGTTTGAAGCGAACAGGCAAACGAAGCTATGAGGGATGAGGTTTGAGCTTTGAGTGAACACCAAAAGGCTGGATACCAAATTTATGTCGGCATCCAGCCCTTCTTTTACTCAAACCTCATCCCTCATAGCTCACAGCTTAGAAATTGATCATGCGTCCTTCGAGACCGTGCGCCGCCTCTTTGATGGCTTCGCTGAGCGTCGGGTGCGCGTGAACGTTCCGCGCGATTTCTTCGGGCGTCAGTTCGGCGAAGCGCGCCAGCGTCAGCTCGGGCAGAAGCTCGGTGACGTCGGGTCCGATCATGTGCGCGCCGAGCATTTCCCCATACTTTTTATCGCTGATGAGTTTGACGAAGCCGACTGTGTCGCCAAGTCCTTGCGCCTTGCCGTTCGCCAGGAACGGGAACTTGGCGACGTTGACGTCGTAGCCGCGCTCGCGCGCCTGCTTCTCGGTATAGCCGAAGCTCGCCACCTGCGGCTGGCAGTACGTGGCGCGGGGCAGCATATCGAAGTTTAATTCGATGCTGTCCGCGCCCGCGATGCGCTCGGCGGCGACAATGCCCATCGCCTCGGCGACGTGCGCCAGCATCAGCTTCGCCGTCACGTCGCCGATGGCGTAAATGTGCGGCACGTTCGTCTGCATCCGGCTGTTGATGTCAATCGCGCCGCGCTCGGTCAGCTTGACGCCGGTCTTTTCCAGCCCATAACCCTCGACGCGCGGCTTGAAGCCAATCGCCTGCAAGACCTTTTCCGCTTCGAGCACCTGCGGCTTGCCATCCTCGCCTGTGACGGTGACGCGCACCTTGTCGCCCGTGTCCTCAACATTGTCGACGCGCGTCTTGGTCAGCACCTTCACGCCGAGCTTCTTATACTGCTTGTCAAGCTCGGCGGAGACTTCTTCGTCTTCCAGCGGCAGAATGCGATCCAGATATTCCACCAGCGTCACGTCGACGCCGTAGTTTGCGTGAACGTAAGCAAACTCGACGCCAATCGCGCCCGCCCCGGCGATGATAATCGATTTCGGGAGCTTGTCCTCCATAATCTGTTCTTCGTAGGTGACAACGCGCTCGCTCAACGTTGTTCCCGGCAGAAGCCGCGTGAGCGTGCCGGTCGCGAGGATGCAGTTTTTGAACTTGAGCGTCTCGGAACCGCCTTTACCCAGTTCGACCTGAAGGGTATTCGCGTCGGTGAAGGTCGCCCACCCCTCGTATTCGTCGATCTTGTTCTTACGCATGAGGAAATGCACGCCCTTCACGCGCCCGTCCGCAACCTGGCGGCTGCGCTTGTACGCCGCGCCATAGTCGAATGTCACGTCGCCGGACACCTGAATGCCAAACGTCTTCGCCTCGTGCTTGAAGATATGGGCAAGCTCGGCGTTACGCAGCAGCGCCTTGGAGGGGATGCATCCAACATTCAGGCAGACACCGCCCCAATACTGCTTCTCGACAATCGCCGTTTTTAAGCCGAGCTGACTCGCGCGAATTGCCGCCACATAGCCGCCGGGACCCGCGCCCAGAACTACGACATCATATTCTTTCGCCATGGAGGGTCTCCACATCTCGTGAAATGGGGTACGCCGCGATTATATCGCCTTCGGAGCGGTCTGTCGCGTCCACCGCTCGCCTTTCCCAGGGCTGTTGCAAAGTTATCCGTTGCACCGTCCCCCCCATCCCCACCCTCGCGCGGGGTTCCCGCCTTTGGCGGGAACTTCAGTCGAGCCTCTGGCTCGACCCCCTCAGCGCCCACAAGGAGGGAAGGGAGCCAGAAGCGTTTCAGAAGCCCTCCCTATGGGGGAGGGGTTTGGGGTGGGGGTTACACACTTTGCAACAGCCCTGTCGCCTTTCCCTGAACCAGGATCGATTGCTCGCGCACAGGGGTCGTTTGCCGCTGTTTCCGCCGTCGACGTAGGAATAAAAACCGCGCGTTGGGGCGCCGCGCGGTCGAAGTGCGAAGGGTTCAAGGTCGGGACGGCAGCTTTCTAACCGCCGTTGCTGTTGCCGTTGGAATTCCCGTTGGAGTTCCCGTTTCCGCTGCCATTGGCGTTTCCGTTGGCATTGCCGTTCGCGTTCCCGTTGCCATTCCCGTTGCTGTTGCCATTGGCATTGCCGTTCGCGTTCCCGTCGCTGTTGCCGGTGGCATTACCACTGCCGCTGCCGTCCGAGTTCCCGCCCTCCGAACTGCCGGTCGAATTGCCATTCGCGTTTCCGTTGGATTCGCCGTTGGAGTTTCCGCTGCTGTTCCCGTTAGAATTGCCGGTGGCGTTGCCGTTGCCATTGGAACTGCCGTTGGCATTTCCATTGCCGTTGCCATTCCCATTGCCGTTGCCGCCGTCACTGGCGTTTGCGACGCTGCTGGAATCCCCGTTCCCATTACGATTCCCATTTGAATTGCCGTTGGAATTGCCGTTACCGCCGACGGCATCCGCTCCGCTGCCCTGCGACTGCCCCGGCTCGTCGTCGCGGCATCGCGCCAGCGGCGGCTCCCCGCAGACAATTCCGCCGCCTGCAATCACCGCCTGAGCGATTTCAATACGCTCCTCAGCCAGCGGCGGATACACCGCGACCGGCTCGCTGAGCAGGTTGATGGGCAGCGCTTCCAGCGTCGTCGAATTGTAAGGTACGGGCGGCTGCGGAACGTCGCGGGGTTCGAGGTTCTCGTCCAGTGGAACCTCGACCATCGTTCCGGGGAAGGCATATTGCGCGACGCCGCTCACTTCGACGCGCGCCAGCCCTTCAAGGGTCGTCACGGAAAGCGACCCGCCCGGCGCTGCCTGGAAAAAGACGGTCGAGCCAACCTCGACGCTGACGCCGTTGATATCCAGATTCACGCGACCCGCGCCGTGCGGCGTCTGAATGAGCAAGCCATCCTGCGGCGCGCCCTGGCACCGAATCTCGCCGCCGCCGGTGTTCAGATAAATTGCCTGCATGGGTCCAAGCTGCGGTTCGGCATTCGCGATATCGACCACGCTCAAACTTTCAAACGTTTCGGTCGTCACCAGCGGGGCATAGACCCAACCTGCCGTGCCGTTCCCGAAGGGCGTTTGCAGGCGCAGCCACGAGTTATCTTCCAGCCGTCCGTTCGCCGTTGTCACCGTGCCTTCGGGCAGATACGTCAGCACCACGTTTTCCATCGACGGACCGGTACGGACGGCGACACTGCCGGGAAGCGCGATCTGAACGGTCGGGAGTGTCGAAGGCGGGACGCGATTGGTCAGCTCGACATCCCCGAAAACGAGGAACGTCACGTTCTGACCGGGCAGCGTGTTTGGCAGGTTCGCCTGAAGGCGCATCAGGCTGACGCCCCAGCGCCCGTTATCGAGGTCAAGCGCGCTCAGGCGCATCGACTCGATCCACATGGCATCGACAATATCGCCCTGCCCATCGAAGCTGAAACTGCTTGTACCGGGGCGCGACTGCGCGATAATTTCCGCGTTCCCGTAGCACGCCTGGTTCCGCCCGGTTCCCGAACACAGCGCTTCGGTTGCCGAGAGCGCGGTTTCCACCATTGCCGGACACGTATCCCGGCTCGGCGTCGAGCGCGCCGCCGCGACTCCACTGAATAAGAACATGAAAACTAAAACACGAAAGAGGTGACGCATATCCTTACCAACTTCAGTCAAACTCAATGCTGCTTACGATCTTTATCCTCATGCCGGGTCATGAACCGGGTTGTATGGAACCTCACGAGCCGGAGCCTTGATCACCACCGCCGTTTCCGTTCGCGTTGCCATTGCTATTCCCGTTGGCATTGCCGTTCGAGTTCCCGTTCGCGTTTCCATTCCCGGTGCCGTTTTCACCGCTGCCCTGACCACCGGAGTCTGAGCTTCGGGTTCCGCTGCTGTCATCGCTGTTGGGGTTGTTCGAACCGCCGACCGACCCGCTGTTACTGACGGCGGATGCCGTCGATGAGCAGGGTGTTAGCGGCGGCGCTCCGCAGACAACATTCCCGGCTTCAAACTGGCGGCTGATCTGCGCGAGGCGTTCCGCGCTCATCGGCGGGTACACGCGCACCGCTCGTTCCAGCAGGCTCAACGGCAAACTCTGAATCGCCGCTTCGTCATAGGGCGCCGGGTCGCTGAGCGAGCCGGTCGGGTTTAAGTTGTCGTCCAGCGGCAGGCTCACGACCGCGCCCGGCACGACGAGGCGTGTTTCGTCCATCACGCTCATACGCGCGCTGCCTTCGACGATGCTCAGCTCCATCGCGTTGTCGGCGGTCGTCCGAACATAGGCGGTCGAGCCAAGCTCAATCTCGACGCCGTTAATCTGCACCTGAACGGTGCCCGCGCCTTCCGGAGTCTGAATCAACATGCCGTCACGGGGCGCATTTTCACACGCCACCTCGCCACTCCCGGTCTTGAGATAGATCGCCTGCATCGCGCCCAATCGCGGCGTTGAATCGGTCACATCCACCGGCTCCAGCGTGGCGATGTCGCCTTCCGCTTCCAGCAGGGGGGCATACACCCAGCCCAGGCTGCCGGAGCCAAGCGCCGCCTGAAGTCGCAGCCAGGAATTATCCGGCAGTCGCCCGTTGGCGGTGACGATGGTTCCCGCGGTCAGCCACGCGCTCGTCGGGCTGGTGTCGGACGGGCTGGTGCGCGCGCGCAGATTGGAGGTCGTCGTAACTTGCAGCGTTGGCGCGGTCGAAAGCGGAACCCGATTCGTCACTTCGACGTCGCCAAACAGGAGAAAGGTCACATTTTGACCCGGTAGCGTGTCCGGCAAATTTGCCTGTAGGCGCATCAGGCTGACGCCCCAGACCCCTTCGTTCAGATTCAACTGACTCAATCGCATCGACTCAATCCAGGCGGCGTCGGCAATATCGCCCTGCGCCGCGAATACAAAATCGGCTGCTTCGGGGCGTGACCGGGTGACGATCTCGGCATTGCCGTAACAGACCTGGTTGCGCCCGGTTCCCGAACAGAGCGTGCCGGTCGCTTCGAGCGCCGCCTCGACCAGCGCGGGGCAATCATTGGATTGCGAGGTGACAGGGGTGACGAACGTTAACGTGAGAAGCAGAAGGGGCAAGAAAAGAATTGAATACCGCATCCAATGGTTACTCTTGTGAGTCATGTTCATGAAGTATACGGCTGGAATCGCTGTTCTGGTCTAAAGGTTATGTGAAAAACGTAAGGGGATCGTCGGCGGCGGCTGCCCGGGTCGTTTCAACAGGCTTGCACATACTCGACCAGCCCGTCCAGACGATTGTTCAGAAGGTGATCGGCGGGAGACTGGTAAACTTTGCCGCGCCGGGCAAGCTGAACGGTGTGCATTCCTGCCGCTTTCGCCCCGACGAGGCAGTCGGCGGTGTCGTCGATGGCAAGGCACTGCCGCGGTGAAACCCCCGCTCGCCGCGCTGCCAGGCTGTAAAAGGTTTCGTCCTTCTGAAAGTGGTCGATCTCGTCGGGTCCAATGATGGGACCGGCGAAATACTGCTGCAAGCCCCCGCCCCGCAGCAGACCGCGCGCCTGATTGGTGAGCGCGTGCGACGTGATGCCGAGCATATAACCCGCCGCGCAGAGCTGCTGAATCACCTCACGCGCGTCGGGGTAGATGGCGTCGCAGTGGCGTGTGACTTCGCCGGGAATCTCGCGCGCCAGCGCTCGCAGCACCGCCGGAGGCGGCAGCGGCGTATCGGTCAGTCGAAAGAGCGCGCGCGTGGTTCGCAGCAAGCCTTCCCAGAGATGGCTCATGCCGTCGTCGCCATTCAGATCGAGGTCGGCGTAATAACTGTCCCAGTCCGCGAGGACGCGCCTGTTGGCGTCGATCCACGCCGCGGGCGTCCCCCCGAACCGCCGCGTCAGCAGCCGCCCAAGCTGGAGGCTGTAGCACGGGTGCAGCGCCGCGCCGTCGATGACGGTGCCGTGAAGATCGAAAAAAATGTGGGTAATTGTCACGGCAAGCCCTGCACCGTGACGATGTAGTTCGCGGGCTGACCGCCGATTTCGGGGATGACAAGCTGAAACGAGGCGGTTTCGTCAGGGGCAAGCTCGGTCACATCGGCGGGCGCGAATCCGGCGGCAATCACGCGCTGCGTCTCGTCAAAGACCGTCACGACGACGCGCGGGTCGCGCACGGTCTCGTCGCCGGTGTTAGTGACCGCGCCGCGGACGATCAGCCGCCCGTCCGGTTCCAGGGTCGATTCGTCTGTCCAGCTCAGGCTGCCCTCGCCGTAAACCTGCGCGTCCTCAGACGGCTGCCAGTCGCCGCCGAGCGTTAGCTCGACGGTCGTCGCCAGCGCGGGCTGCCCCTGTCCGAAGCGGAGGCTGAACGGCGCAAACCCGCCCGGCTCGATCCCGTAGCCCATAACGGTATCGACCGCCTCCGCGACGCTCAGCCCGTCGGCGCCGCGCAGCACCGCGCGCACCGGCACGTCGGTGACGAGCGTCGAGCCAAAGTTGGCGACCTCGCCCGTGATGAAGAACACCCCGGCAGGCGTTGTCCAGTTAGAAACGTGTAACAATGACAGACCAGTTGTGCCAACCGTCGCCAGTGTCGATAGGGACGTACGGTCGAGCGCCGCGTCGGGATGAAGGGTGAATGAGTTGACAATCGGCTGAAGCTGCGCCCGCCCCGTTTCGTCATTTGGCAGCGTCACGTCGATCACCGCGACCAGCGATCCGGCGTACTGAAGGAAGGTATTGACCTGTTGGGTTGCGCCCAGCGCGGTCAAGCGCAAGCCGGTCATGCGCCAGCTTCCATCGCCCATCGCCTGTCGGCTCTCCTCTTTGTAGCGTTCCACGTCGGGGCGCACCTGCGTTTGATACTGCTGAATCAGGTCGCCAAACGATTGAGAGTCGAGCGGCTCGCCGGTATTGATGACGCTCACATGCAGCAGCGGCTCGCTGCTGTCCGGCGCGGAGAACGAGGCGCTCGCCAGCGTCGTCAAATGCTGCTCATACAATGCCCACGTGCGGGGCAGGGAGAGCGAGAAACTGCCGCCCGGATGCGTGTAGCGCACGGGAGATTGGTCCGGGGGTGGCTCGGTCGGGGCGAATTCGACCGCTCCGCTGCCGCACGCCGCCAGCGCCATGCCCAGTATTAAATAGTTCAGCCCACGAAACAGGCGGTCGAAACATCTCATAGAGGGTTCCTTTGCGCTTCCCTAGTATATCAGCCTCGACTCCCCGACTCCCCCTTTAGTACTAGTCGAGTCATAGATAGTACTTTAGTACTATATACATAAACCTGAATCAAACATATGCTTCCGAGTGACATAAATTGTCACAAACCGGAATCGAACAAAAAGAGGGCTTATTCGGATGTACGCTGAAAACGAACTCCTATTTCCCTATCATGCGATTCCGTCGCTGCGCCGTCTGCGCGGTCTGCAGTGGCAAGCCCTCGTGGAGCGGGTCATGGTCTTGCCCGAAGTCCACGGCGAGGCGCTGGCGCTCATGCTGATGATGATCCGGCTCAATGGCTGCATCGCCTGCGAGACAGACAGCTACCGCGCCATGAAGGGCTGCGCCGCCTGCGCCGTGCAGACGCTGCGCCGCTACAAGGGCAGCGACGACGACCTCCTCGGCGTTTATCAGCAGGCGCTGCAGGATGTCCACCAGTTCGCGAAACAGAACCCCGCGCAGGGCATCCAGTTTAGCCCGGCGCGCGAGCCGCTGCGCGCCGAAGCGCGCCTGACACAGTAATCGACGCCTGCAAAATCGAACGCGGGGCGACAGCAGCCTCGCGTTTATTTTTTGTAACATCGGCGTTCGACAAAAACCGGTCACCTTCTGGCGCGGCGAAGTCCCGACGCAGACGCGCTGTGCATGGCGGCGCACGCGAACCTTCCCTTGCAA
>CALMDI010000393.1 GCA_937864975.1 uncultured Chloroflexota bacterium
CATGCGGGACGACTCTCCGCTGAGCGTCGACAGCGCCAAGCCATCGGATGCGATGCTGCCTTTGCCGGTGATCGCGTCCGACGGTGTGGCGCTGCCGCAGGCTTCGGTACGCGACCCCTTACGATAGCAAATGCAATAATCCCGGCTGAACGCGAAACGTGAGGTCGCGCCCCATCGCGACTTCGCCATCCAGTTCTACCCCGACAGGACTGCCTTCCCCGATCACGCGAACTTCGCGCGCCCGACCGTATCGCACCGCCGGATGGGTCAGATGCGTTCCCCGGTAAACGCGAGGCAGCGCCGCCAGCAGGCTGCCGACGTTCGCCCCGCGCACGAGCACGACGTCGAACAAGCCATCGCGTATTTGCGCGTGCGGGGCAATTTTCATGCCGCTCGCAAACGTGCTGCCGTTGGCGATGGCGACAATATAAGCGCTGCCCTCGTACCACGGCTCGCCGTCCAGCGTGATCTGCATCGGGCGCGGGTGATAGCGCAGCAGACCCCTGATCGTCGCCTGAAGAAATGTCCACGGGCGGCGCACGCGCGCTGCGTTGACCTGTGTCGCAATCTCATTGCCGATACCCGCGCTGGCAATGTTCAGAAAATACTCGCGCCGGTTATCGTATTCGAGCAGCCCGACATCGGTGGGGCGGGGCTGAGCGCTGGCAATCCAGCGCGCGGCGGCTTGAAGATCGTCCAGCGGCGTGCCGATCCCGCGCGCCCAGTCGCGCCCGGTGCCGAAAGGCAAATTGCCGTAGACCATCGGCGGGTCGTTGGGGTGACGTGTATTCAACTGTGCTAATGCGTTGATAAGCACGTGATTCGTGCCATCGCCGCCGATGGAGATAACGCGCGTTAAGCCGCTGGCGTAGGCGCGTTCCAGGTGAGGCGCAACGTCATCAGGTTTTTCGGTGACGGCGACCACCAGCTCGCCCAGGGTTTCCCACAACAGCGGTTCCAGCCGCGTCCAGGCGCGCCCGGCGCGTCCATTTCCGGCATGTGGATTCAGGATGATGAGCGTTTTTGGCATGACGTGAAGCTTAAGACGAGAGACCGACTTCCGCAATTAACTCGTCAAGCTCGCTGATGCCGAACGGTTTGCCCAGGAAGCCGTTCGCGCCTTCCTTCAGCACGGTAGCCTGGTCTTCGGGGGCAACGCTGGCGCTCATAATGACGAGCGGAATACTCGACCATTGGTAGTGCTGGCGCACGTGCCGCATGAACTCGTGTCCGTCCATGTCGGGCATGATGAGATCGCAAAGAATGAGGTCAGGCGGTGTCGAGGCGTGTTCGAGCGCTTCAAGACCCTCCTCGCCACTCGCGCCAACCACCACCTCGTACCCGCGCCACTCCAAAATCTGGCGCAGCATTCGAGCGAGGTCGGCATTGTCTTCCAGCAGGAGGATTTTCAGGGATGCTGGCTTGTCGGAAATCATCATTGGGACGTATGCGCCAATCATTTGTTTATTCATTATGAAACAATTATTGGCGCTTGTAAAGGCTGCGTGCGCTTATGCCACTTTTACGGGCGCACGTGCCCTTCACCGATGATGATCCATTTGTAGGTCGTCAGCTCTTCCAGCGCCATCGGTCCGCGCGCGTGGAGCTTTTGCGTGCTGATGGCGATTTCCGCGCCCAACCCCAACGCGCTGCCGTCGGTAAAACGGGTACTCGCGTTGACGTAGACCGCCGCCGAGTCCACTTCGTCAAGAAAAGTCTCGGCGTGCGCCGTGTCCCGCGTGAGGATGCCGTCGGAGTGCTGGGTGCTGTGCTGGCGAATGTGCTCGATGGCTTCGTCCAGCGAGTCGACTACTTTGAGTCCGAGCACAAGCGACAGCCACTCGGTATCGAAGTCTTCGGCTCCGGCAGGCTCGACCGCGCCATTGCCCGCGCCACCGAGCGAATGAAGATCGTCGTGCCCGTGACGCTGGCGGTCACCGCCGTCCGCGACGACCTGC
>CALMDI010000394.1 GCA_937864975.1 uncultured Chloroflexota bacterium
TGAAGTCCGTGTCGGTCGTCCGGAAGGTCCGCACGCTCGCCAGATTCAAACCCAAATCCTGCACGGTCTGCTGGAAGACAGCCGTTTCCGACGTGCTGAAGGCGTCGTTCTGCGCGTACATGACCACGACCGACTGAATATCCGGGTTCTGTTCCAACGCCTGCTTCACGGCGTTCGGCGCGACCACATTCACCGGCGCGGAGATACGCGCGATGAAATCGCCGATTTGCGGAATCCCCTGCGCCGTATTCGATGGACCGATCACGGGCACGCCCTGCTGCTCCGCAATCGGGTCGGCGGCGAACGCCTGCTGCGACAGCGTCGGACCGATGATGCCGACGACGTCGGCGGCGATCAGCGTATTAAAAGCGTTGATCGCCCCGGCTTCGTCGCCGCTCGTGTCCTGGAAGACCAGCTCAATCGGACGTCCAAGGACGCCGCCCTGACTGTTGAAATAATCGCGCGCAAGCTCCGCGCCGATAACCTGCTCCTGACCGAACAGCGCGACGTTTCCCGACTGGGCAACCGCGACGCCGATGAGAATCGGCTCGCCGGTCGCCTCTTGAGCGAGGACGGAACCGCCTCCGCCGAGGCTGAGAATTAGAAGAAGCAGCAACGCTCTTGTAGCCATACGTCTATCCCTCTCCTGTAAAATAACGAGTAGCGCAGCACTGATTCGCGCACATGTTGATACGCCGAACCGCGCCGCGGTGCCCATCTGTGGGCAGTTGAACCCGATGGGCGAGCGATTATCGGAGTGTAGCATTCGCTCAGTTCAATGTCGAATCCTGCAACGGGCGTTAGAGGGGGTCGTCGGCATCGTGCCGCGCGAGCCAGTGAGACAGCAGCAGCGCGACCAGCGCCAGCCCGACGAGGATCAAGCCTGTCCACACGGCGGCGTCCACGTCCCGTTCGAGAACGTTGTAGATCAGCAGCGGCATGGTTTGGGTGCGCCCTTGCAAACTGCCCGCAAAGAGGATGGTCGCGCCAAATTCGCCCAGGGCGCGCGCCCAACTCAATACCAGACCGGCAGCCAACGCGCGGCGGGCGAGGGGAAGGGTAATGGAGCGGAACAGGGTGAAACCGCCTGCGCCATCCACGCGGGCAGCGTCTTCAATTTCCATCTCAATGCCCTGAAAGCCAACCTGGGCGGCGCGGACGTAAAAGGGAGCGGCAATGAAGGTTTGGGCAACGATGACGGCGGCAGTGGTGAAAGGTAAAACGATCCCCAGACTTTCCAATGTCGAGCCGAGCAGCCCACGCCGCCCAAAGGCAATCAATAATGCCAGTCCAGCCACCGCAGGCGGCAGCACGATGGGCAGTTCCACCAGCACCGCTATGAGGCGTTTGAGCGGGAACGACCAGCGCGCCAGGATATAGGCCAGGGGCGTGCCGAGCAGCAGGGTGATGATGGCGGTTATGGTTGTGGTGAAGACGCTCAAGAAAATGGCTTCGGGAATGCCCGAACCAGGGGTTTTTTCCCAGGCGCGCGTTTCGATGCTGCGGAAGAACAGCGCGACGAGCGGCAATCCGAGCAGCAGCAGCAGACCGGCGCTGGCAATAATCAGAACGGCTTTGCGCAGCAAAATTGAGTTTGTGAACAAGCGCAGGATATTGCTCCGGTTACGAACAGTCGGTTAACGCAGCGGCGGGTGTGGCTTCCGGCTCTGGCGTGTTTTCGGCGGTGGCTTCCGGTTGGAGTATAGCGTTTTCCGGGCAGGGGAGCAGGAAATTCCATTTTGTCAGGATCATTTGACCGGAATCGGACAGTATATAGTCAATAAACACCTGAGCCAGTTCAGGGTTAGCGCTGTCATTGCTGATGGCGATGGGGTATTCAACAAGTGTATTTAGTTCATCCGGTATGGGCAGCATCAGCACCAGATCGCTGATGTCGGGTGTAACATCGGAGCGATAGACAATGCCTGCGTCGGCTTCGCCCAGCGCGACTTTGGCCGCTACTTGCCGGACATTTTCTTCTTCGGATACGATGTTGTTGATGACAGCCGCACGGTAA
Organism: uncultured Chloroflexota bacterium; assembly: GCA_937864975.1. Lineage (GTDB taxonomy): Bacteria > Chloroflexota > Anaerolineae > Aggregatilineales > Phototrophicaceae > ZC4RG36. The sequence goes on from CALMDI010000394.1 coordinate 2,018, forward strand.
TCTTCGCCATATTCTGGATCGGCGGCCAACTTGTCAAGCATGGCGTCGGTGTAATCGCGCACCGGCACTTCGGGCGCGGCGACGACTAATTTT
>CALMDI010000395.1 GCA_937864975.1 uncultured Chloroflexota bacterium
TCGCCTCAGGTAGACCCGTGCCTTCCGAATCGAGGTAATAAAGCGTCAGGGCGCGCGGCTCGTGCTGCCCGGCGTACCGGGCGACGGCGGTGACGATTTGCGCTTCGTTGGCGGCGTCCGAAAGCCCGGCATTGACGTCGAGCAACAGCTCGGCGCGCGCCGCACGCTCCCGCGTCTGCGCGAACAGACGCACCGAGTCGATCACAGGGGTTGCCTGCTGCAACAGCGCGGTGAAAATACGGCGGTCACGGTCGTCAAAGTCCGCCGTGTCTTTCCACGCGAACAGCAGCGCGCCAACCCACCGCCCCTGGTTGTTGAGCGGTAAGATCGCGCAGCCGCGCATCGGATACTGCCGGTACACTTCGAGCGCGGTCGGCTCCTGAATCTCGACGGCGCGAACATCTTCAATCAGCGTGGGGCGGTCTGCCGACGCCATCCACCGGCGCAGAAACTGGTCGTAATCGGTGATCGGGAAGCGGCTTCCCGCGCCCGGCGTAGTGTCTGTACCGTTCCATTCTTCGGCAACGACCAGCGCTTCCGGTGCTTCGGGATTGTCGCCTTCGACGTAGAACAGGACGCCCGTTTCCGCGCCGCGGCTCTGGGCATAGCCGCTGACCGCGTCGATCCATTCGCCGGGAGTCGTGGACTTTGTCAGTCGATTCGACGCGGCATACAGGATGTCGATTTCGGCTTTGGCGCGCTCCAGTTCGGCGGCGCGGCGCTGGGTTTGCTCAAACAGCCGCACGGAATCGATGACGGGCGCGGCTTGCTGAATGAGGGCGGTATAGATGCGATAGTCGCGCTCGTCGAAGGTGTGCGGCTCGCTCCAGGTGAACATGAGCAAGCCCACCCACCGCCCCTTGATGTCGAGCGGGAGCATGGCAATGCCGCGTACCTTGAAGCGCACGTAATTGTTGCGGCTGGTCGGGTCGACCAGCGCGCTCGAAAGCGCGTCGTTCACGAGCGTCGGACGACCGGGGTTGGACAGCCAGACCTGATTAAAGGCGAAGCTGGGCATGTAGAAGCCCTGCTCGATGCCCATCGCCACGCCGCGCTCCGTCACCCACTCCGCGACGACTTCGAGCCATTCCGGCTGTCCCTGCGCGTCGTTGTCGATGTAAAGCAGGACGCCCGTGCTTGCACCCTGCTCGCGGGCATAATCGCTGATGGCTTCAAGTTGATCGGCGGGCGTCGATGCCTGCGTGAGCTTGTTCGACGCCGCGTAGAGAATATCAATTTCAGTATTCACGACCGTATTGCTTGACAACCGGGGAGACTCCGAGGCTGACAGCGCGGAGGGAGCGCTGCCCTAGAGGCTGACGTTATCGACCAAGCCGATGCGCGCCGCGTGCAGGGCTGCCTGCGTGCGGCTGCTCACGCCGAGCTTGCCGAGAATGCTGCTGACGTGCGTCTTGACGGTCGGCTCGCTGATCGTCAGGTCGTACGCGATTTCCTTGTTCGATTTACCCTTTGCCAGCAGGCGCAGCACTTCCGTCTCGCGCTCGGTCAGCACTTCCGGGCTTTCGGGGGCGCGCACCTCGCGCATGAGCCGCGCCGCCGCTTTGGGCGACAACTGCACCTGCCCCTGCGACGCCGCCTTGATCGCGCGGATCAGCTCGTCGGACTCGGTGTCCTTCAGCAGATAGCCAATCGCGCCCGCGCGAATCGCGGACACGACCGACTGGTCTTCCAGAACGCTCGTCAGCGCGATTACCTCAATGTCGGGCATCGTCTGCTTCAGAATGGTAATCGCCTGAATGCCGTCCATGACCGGCATGAGAAGATCCATCAGGACGACATCCGGCTTCAACTGCCGGGCAAGCTCCAACGCCTGCTTGCCGTCGGTCGCCTCGCCAATAATTTCGATCTCGCTGTCCAGCGTGAGAAACATCTTCAAGCCCTGACGAACGACGGCGTGGTCGTCCACAATGAGCACCTGTATCGCCATTCCGACCTCACATCGCGCCCAGAAGGACGCAGCGTAAAACGCAGGATTCTTTAAGGAAAGTGGTGTGCTGCTACCGCTTCATTGTCTCATTCTTTCGCCTGCTCTGCCACCGTCAAGTTTTGCCTGACGACCTGGATTCGCTGCTGTCAGATGCCGACTCTCCAATTTCTAATCCCCAACCGACGATTCATGTTATAATTAAGATTGTAATATCAGACTCATCCATTATCGAATAGCTAAGACGGCAACCGCGACCGTCAAATCGGAGGAATATCATGCCTTACAAGAAAGTCAGCGATCTGCCCGACAACGTTCGGGAAAACCTGCCGGATCACGCGCAGGAAATTTACAAAGAGGCATTCAACAGCGCTTGGGATCAATACGACCAGCCGGAAGAGCGGCACGGCGACGCCACCCGCGAAGAGACCGCGCATAAAGTCGCATGGTCAGCGGTGAAGAATGACTATGAGAAGGACGAGAAATCCGGCAGGTGGAAGCGTAAGAGCCGCTAACGGGTATGCGGGCTGCTCTGAGACCAGCCCGCCGTATCGTTACCAGGACACTTCAGGGACAAGGAGCATATCGAATGAAACTCGGTTACGCCCTCTCATCGGAAGAGCACGCCCCTCGCGATCTCGTCCGCTATGCACAGCAGGCGGAACAGAGCGGCTTTACCTTCGCGCTGATTTCGGATCATTTTCACCCGTGGGTTGACCGTCAGGGTCACAGCCCGTTCGTGTGGAGCATTCTCGGCGCGATTGCGATGAACACCAGCACGCTGGAAGTCGGCACGGGCGTGACCTGCCCGACGATTCGCATTCACCCGGCGATCATCGCGCAGGCGGCGGCAACCGTTGCCGCCCTGATGCCCGGTCGCTTTTTCCTGGGCGTCGGCACCGGCGAGAACCTGAACGAGC
>CALMDI010000396.1 GCA_937864975.1 uncultured Chloroflexota bacterium
GCTCAAAGCGCTCAACATCCCGCCGGGACCGTGCTACGGTGTGATTTTGAACCGGCTGCGCGCCGCGCGGTTAGACGGCGAGATCGACCGCGACGACGCCGAGCGCGATTATCTTCAGCGGCTCCTCCACGAAGGAGTATGTAATGACAGCTCGTGAGCTGAGCAATTTTACGGTGCGGGTGGACGTGCAGCTTCGCCTTGCCATCCGCGCCGATCTCCCCAAGCTCGAATGGTTCGGTCAGTACACGCATTACCGCACGCTGTTCAAGCGGGCGTACCGCGAGCAGCAGGAAGGTCGCCGCCTGATGCTGGTCGCGGACTGCAATGATTTTCCGATTGGTCACGTCTTCATCCAGCTTCAGAGCGACGAAAACGCGATTGCCGATGGGTACAGCCGGGCGTATCTGTATTCGCTGCGGGTGATGGAACTCTTTCGCGGACGCGGGATCGGCACGCGGCTGCTGCGGGAAGCGGAAGCGCACGTGCGCTCGCGCGGCTTTCACTGGACGACCATCGCGGTTGCCAAGGAAAATGGCGGCGCGCTGCGGCTGTACGAGCGGCTCGGCTACCAGATTTTCCGCGACGATCCGGGCATCTGGAGCTATCGTGACGAGAGCAACGAGACCCACTGGGTCAACGAGCCGTGCTGGATATTAGAAAAACCTCTTGTTGACTTGCATTAACCCCGCCCCCTGCGTTACAATGCCACGCTGTTTGTTGAAATACAAACACCTTTGTTGGGGGAACCGAGGTTATTCCTTATGGCAATTGAGCAAGCTGCCGTGCGTGTCACGCGGTGGACAGGCGGGCAACACCCCACCGTGTCCATCATCACCCGTCAGATGCAAAAAGAAGGTCTACGCCCCTATCAGTGGGACAACGCTCCAAATCACCGCTACGCCGTCCGCAGCCACGGTTACACCAAAGTTGTTTACGTGGTTGAGGGCACAGTCGAACTCACGTTACCAGACTGCAATCAGCGTGTTCGCCTCCGCGCCGGAGACCGCGTCGAAATTCCGGCGGGTGTACGGCACGGAACCATTGTCGGCTCAACGGGCGTCAAGTGCGTTGAAGCCGCGGCGACGACAACCGCGCCACGTTAGGCGGCACGTCTCGCTCTCCGACCCCGCTTTCTTCACCGGTGCGATGCGCTCCGGTTTTCCCAGACCCCTCAGATTACGCTCAATCTTAAATCATAACGAAAAATCTGAATGACACTGCGAACGCGCCGTCAATTCTTCACGCCCGCCCGCCGAGCGACCGGTGTGGAAGCCGTGCTCGAACGGGAAGCCGCCGACGTCACGCCGACGCAGGCGGTCTATGGCTATTTCACGCACCAGCCGCCGCGGATTGACTCCGCGTACTGGTCAATCACCGTCGGTGGGTTGGTGCGATACCCGTTAACGCTGTCCTACAACGACGTGCTGGCGATGCCCGCCATCGACCTGCCCTGCACGATGGTTTGCGCCTCCAACCCACCAGGCGGCGAGCGCATCGCGCACGTTCGCTGGCGCGGCGTGCCACTTCGTTCGATCCTGAAGGAACTGGACTTACACCCCAACGCGACCCATGCGCGGCTGCAAGCCGCCGGGGGGCACGTCACGGGGCTATCGCTCCCGCAGCTTACGAACGGCGTGCTGGCATATGCGATGAATAACGAAATACTGCCCGTGGCGCAGGGCTTCCCGGCGCGGCTGATCGTCCCTGGACTGTACGATCACAAGCAGCCCCGCTGGATTGAGCGCGTCGATTTGACCGATCAGCCCGCCGTTGGCTCGTGGGAGCGGCGCGGCTGGTCAGCGGATGGCAGCGTGCAAACGACCGCCGGCATCCTGTCGCCGCGCCACCGCGAGCGCGTGGGCGGGGTGGTGACGTTCGACGGATACGCCTTCGCGGGCGACCAGGCGATCACGACAATTGAGGTAAGTGTAGACGATGGGGCATGGATGCCGGTACCGTTCACCCAACCTACGACGATAGGCTGGGCGCGCTGGCGGATCGACTGGAAGGCGGCGATGCCGGGCGATTATCGCGTGCGGGTGCGCGCCACCGACGACGGCGGTTTCACACAGGGGGAGTTGCCCATCGCGCCGTTTCCAAACGGCTCCAGCGCGATTCACAGTATCGTCGTCCGTGTGACGGACATCTGAGGACAGCCGGTGAAGACTCTAACGCGCAGACACTTTTTGCAGGTAAGCGGCGTGGCGCTGCTCGGCAGCCAGCTTCCGCTTCGATGGCAGCCCGCCCTGTCGCTGCCGATGGACGCGGTATATGGGCGCGCGCTGGAAACGCTGCCCGTGACGCGCGGCGGCTCGGTCGTCGCCACGCTGTGGGCGGATAGCGTCGTATGCATACTGGGCGCGGACGCCAATCGCTATCGTATTGCCGGCGGGTGGGTGGCGCGCGAAGGCATTCAGCCGCTCAGCGTCCTCCCCGATCCTTTACGCCAGACACCCGCGTGTCCCTACTGGGCGGAAGTCTGCGCTCCCGCTGCCAGCGTGCGCCACTACGCCGACGCCGCCGCGCCCCTGGTGACACGCATCGGCAACGGCGGCGTGATGGAAGTCGTCCGCGCGCTTCAGGACTCCGATGGCGCGTGGCTCGCCCTCGACGATGGGCGAGGCGAACTGCTCGGCTGGACGCAGGCGGCTCACTGGCAGCCCGTCGTGTTCCCTCAGCCGCAGGCGCGCGAAAGCCGTCTGGAAATCGACCTCGCGCGGCGCCAGCTCACCGCGTTTGAAGACGAAACGCCGATCTTGCAGGCTCCGGTAGCCACGGGCACGCCGGCA
>CALMDI010000397.1 GCA_937864975.1 uncultured Chloroflexota bacterium
GTCCCCTGCGAAACGCTCCCCGGAAGCTACTCGCTGCTGGTCGGCTGGTACGATCTGGACGATCCTTCACACGGGCTGCCGGTCACCACACCACAGGGAGAACCGCTGGGTGGGCTTGCCTATCTGACCACGATTCGCGTCCAGCCGCCCGACAACTGATTTCAGCCGGTTATAGTGTCGCAGACATCACCGAAATCGATCTGGTCTGGGAACACCGTGCTGCTATAATGACAGGATAATTCCCTGCCTGTAACCTTGATGAAATTTCAGGACAGTTGTATCCGCTGATGGCACGAAATTTACAGACCGCCGCCGCGATCTCCCCGGATTACAACCCGACTGCCGCTGACATCCCTTTAACCTCTCGTGCCCGATTTGTTTCCCGATTATCGCGCTATGGGCTCGCCGTGTTGGTTGTCCTTGTACTGGCATACGCCGCGTACTGGATCGTGTTGGGTTCCAGCTACCAGCTTTCCGCCGAGGGAATCCGCAAGGACACCGGGGGCTACGCGGAGTTTGCGCGAATCAGCCTCAACGGCGACCTGATGTATCGGGATCGGTGGAATAACAAGACGCCCGGCATCATGTTTTTCATGGCGCCGTTTGTCGTGGGCTTCGGGACGACCCTCGAATCGATTAACATTGCCATCGTCGCCAATAATCTGCTGCTCGGTGTCTCGGTCGGCGCGCTGGCGTTTGCCATTACCCGAAGTTCCATCAGCGCGCTGATTGCCGGGCTGATCGGCAGCTTATTCGCGATGGTGAACCAGAAACCCGAGACGACGGTGTTGATGGCATCTCTGGGCGCTTTCGCCGCCGCGCTTGCCGTCGCAGGCAAAGGGCGTCCGCTGTGGATGTTCTTCGCCGGCGTGCTCTTCAGCGCGGGTATCCTGACGAAACAACCCCTGATCTTTGAAGGACCCATTCTCGTGCTGCTCGCCTACAAGAGCGCCGCCGCCCGCCCGTGGCGCGCCGTGGCTGCCGTCATCGCCGGGGGCGCGGTCACAGGGGTCCTGTTCCTCGCCTGGCTTTTGACCAACGGTATTCTTGACGATTTCTGGAAACAGGTGATTGACGCGAACGGACAGTTCATCTCCGGCGACGGCTGGCATTTCAGCCCGGAAGGCATCCAGTTATTCCGCGTCCTGTTTCTGGGCGGCACGCTGCCTATCTTTGGCTCGTTACTGATCGCCGCCGGACTCTCCGCGCTTGTCCTGTTCCTGTATCGAAAATCGGTGCCGCTGTTCTGGATTATTCTGGGCTGGACAGGGCTTTCGTTTCTGATCGCGTCGATTCCATTGGCGATGAAGTATCCCTACTTCATGCAGATTGTACCGCCCGTGATCACGCTGATCGCGATGGCGATTCCGCTCTACCGGCGCTGGTCTGTCCCCGCGCAGGCGGGCTTAGCTCTCGTGCTTCTGGTGGGCGTCGCGCACTTTGCCCAAACGCGGATACGCCCCGTCACGTTCCCCTACCGCTGGAACGATTTTCAGGCGGTCGTCGACTACGTACAGGGGCGCACAGATTCCGAGGACTGCCTCTGGACGTGGGGGGCGCTGAACGATCTCAACTACCTCGCGCAGCGCGACAACTGCACCGCCGCCATCTTCGACACTGTTCTGATGGTGAGCGACCAGTACCCGGTGGTTCGCAATCGGAACGAGTATTTGCAGGAGCTATTCCGCCGCCCGCCCGCGCTCCACGTATCGGGCAGCGTCTATGGGCTTGCATGGGGCTTTTTTCCCGAACTCCAGGCGTACGCCGAGCGGTATCGCGGTCGCCTGCTGTTTGAAAACCGCCTCGCCGAAGTTTATGAGGTCGATGTCTCGGCGCTGCATTCGGCTCAGGTGAACTTCGGCAATGAAATCGACCTGATCGCCTATGACCTGTCGCCCGCTGAATCGTTCTGTCCGGGGACGGAGATTCAACTCGCGATGACGTGGCAGCGCCGAAATACGCCCGCCCAAGAATACCAGATGTTTGCAAAAATCCTGACCGCCGACGAGCAGGCGGAGATGGCATCGTTCGACGCGCCGCCCGCGGACGAGCCTACTTATACGTGGGTCGATCCGGGGCAGATCGAGCTGGGGGAGCGCTTCGCGCTGCAAATCCCCGCCGACGCGCCTCCCGGTCAATACAAAGTCGCGGTCGGTCTGTACGAGGTGACCAGCGGCGAGCGTGTTCCTGTCGTTAACGATCAGGCTCCCGCGGCAGATTACGCCGTCTTGCAGCAGATTGACGTTCAAGCGTGCGCCGGGACGTCCGAGACGTAACATGGCGGACTAACGCCTCGTCATTGGGTCATCGAAGCGACCATGTCCAGCATGACGGCAGCCCAGCTAAATCGGTTTCCGCCCAAACCCTCTCCTGTGATGGGATGATAATATTCCCAGAAGCCGGACTGCTCCAGCAGCGCCAGGCTGCGGGCAGCAAGTTCGTTCGCCAGTTCGTCATATCCGTAGCGGCGCAGCCCCTGATAGATAAGCCAGTTCACGCAGGGCCAGACGTTACCTCGCCAGTAGATTTCCGGGATAAAGGTCGCGGCATCCGTGGGCGAGGTGGGAACCGGGAACGGCGTCCAGAAACGCGCCTCCTGAAGTCGGTTCACAAGCCGCTCAGCCTGTTCGGGCGTGGGACAGCCGCCGAACAGGGTCATGAACTGACCTGCGCTGTCCTGTAGGATGGGGCGCTCGTCCAACCCTTCCAGATCATAGGGCAGACCATCGACCATCATTTTCGCCTGAAAAGCCTCGCGCACGGAGTCTGCCCGACGCCGCCAGCGTTCCGCGTCGGCGGGCTTGCCAAGCTCGCGGGCGATCTCCGCCATCGCGTCCATGTCGGCGGCGCGAATGGCGTTGTAGTCCATCGGCTCGACGTGAAACGAGCCGTGTCTGGCAAGCGCTGCCGCGTCGGTATCGAATTCGACCAGCACGCCCGCCAGCTTGAGACGCGCCGCGCGCCCGGCTTCGTGGCTGAACTCGGCGTATCCCATCGCGCGATCCCACCGCGGCAGCACGTCGCCCCCCGCTTCCCACGGATGAATAATGCAAACCAGCCTATCCTGATCGGGGTCGCGCCGCCGGTCGAACCAGTCGTGATACGCGCGGACACGGGTGTAGATCGTGTCGAGGAAAGCGCGGTCGTGGCTGCGCTCGAACACAAGGTTGGCGGCAACGGCGAGCAGGGGCGGCTGCGTGATCGAGCTTCGATCCGCATGATTCCAGAGCCATTCCGCGCCGCCGCGCCAGTAGTTGCAGTGCGGAATCATCCCCGCGTCGGGACCTTCCTGCACCTGACGCGCCGCAAGGCTCAAAAGCTCATCCTGAGCCATCCGGGGATCGATCCACCGCCAGATGATGGCGTGGAAGCAGGAATCCCACAGGAACTGGTTCGCGTAATCCTTGCGCCCGAAATCCCCCGTATCGAGCGAGGGGGCTGTGTAGCGGTACCCGTCCACGGTGATTCGGTTTTCGGTAAGCAGGTCGGCGGCTTGGTGCAGCCAATGATCGAGGTCAGGTGATCCTTGCATTCGTATCCCTTTCTGGAGGCGTGAAGAGAGCCGCCGCGCCGAGAAGGGCGGCGCGCGCGCCCAATTCGCCCTTGAGCACGGGTCCAGGAATCGCTTTGCTGACCTGTGGAGCGAACGCATCGAAAGCGCGGGCGATGCCGCCGAGAATGAGAACGGCGTCGGCATGGAAGGCGGCGACGAACGGCTTCAGGAATTCACCCAGGTCTGCGCCAAACGCCTCGAAACTTTCGATTATTCCTTCGTTCCGGCTGCCCGCGATGCGAAGCGCCGCGGCGACATCGTCGGCGTCGGTGCCGCGATCTCTGAATCGCGCGAGCAAGCCGCGCGTCGAAAAAAGGTCGTCTGCCCGTTGACCTCTGAATTCCACCGGGTAGAGCCACCCGTTCGGCGGCAGCCCCGCGCCCTTCGTGACGACGCTGCCATCCGCGACGAACGCTGAGCCGCAGCCTGTGCCGAGGGCGAGTCCGAGCACCCGGCGATAGGCTCGACCCGCGCCATAGACCGCTTCGCCCACAATCGACGCTTCCGCGTCGTTGCGAAAGCGGAATTCCAGCTCCGGCTTGCCAAGCAGCGCCTGCAACGCCGCGCCGACGTTGACCCCGTAAAGCGCGTCAAACTTGGCAACACCGCGAATCAGACAGACGCCCTTCGCGTAGTCAAAGGGTCCCGGAAAGCCGAAGGCAGCCCCTTGCGCGCCATCACCTGCCGCCAGATGGTCGGCTAGGATCGACGCCAGCGTGGCGAGAATTTGCTCGGCGCTGCCCCGGCTGTCCATCGGCGTTAGACGGACGTCATCCACGATCTGCTGCTCCGGCGCTACCAGCCCACTTTTCACCGCGCTTCCGCCCACGTCGAGCGCCACGACCCGCTTCTCGCGCACGGCTAATCTTCCTCTGGCTCTGTCCAGCCTGATTTGAGAAAGGCTTTGACTCGTTCGCGGCTCCCTCAGTCACGCTGAGTTCGCTCAGGCAGATGAGCATACGCCGTTCGCGCCCTCGTGACAACTGCTCGCCGCTCGCTCATGGTCGGTCGAATTAAAAAGCAGGCTCCTGTTCGGGAGCCTGCTCGGTGTCACGCGACAGGCTGGCGCGCCTGCTATTCCGCGATCTGTACTGTCGGGGGACCAGACGCCAGGAATTCATAACGGTAGGTATATTCCGTCGTCCCCGACGCCTTCATGGTATTGGCAATGATCGCGCCGTAGAACTTGCTGTCATCGCTCGGCACGAAGATGTGTCCGTTGGGCGCGTACATCACGCCCCAGATTTCGTTCTGCGCGCCGTCGATGACGATGGCGGGCGTATTCTCGTCCACGGGCGCGAGAACATAGGTATCTCCGCCGCATGAACTCTGGCGCACGTGCATCTGAAGCGTCGGGCACGGGCTGGTGCGCGTGGAGAAGAACACCAAACCATCGACGTAGGGCATGTACTTGTGTTCGTTACCGGCAATGCTGATTCGTTCCGTCGCGACGACCGTGACACTGTCCAGTTCCGCCCGGTTGGTGGTACGGCTGACGATGTGAATGCTTCCGTTGACGTAGATGAGACCGCGCATTTCGGTGCTGTCGATCTCGACAACCCCGCCCGCCGCATCGATGTAGCGATACTCGCCCGCTTCCTCTGCCAGAAGGGCTTTAGCGCCGCCGGGAGCGTAATCGGAAGCGTTGTAGAACTGCGGATAATCGATGGACGCATTCGTATCGACCGCCGCCGGGGTGAACGTGGTTCGGCTCTGGAAAAGCTCTCCGACGTAGCTGGTCGGACCGTCGATCGTCTTTGCTGCGGACGACGTTCCGACGAACAGGTCGGCATTGCTGCGGATACCGCCATTGACGCGCGTGCTCGACGGAATGTTCATCGCGTAGGGGCAGTTCTTAGACGTGGTGACCAGCACGTAGTCTTCAATCTCGCTGTCGTAACCGCGGCGGCAGTAGCCCACCGCGCGGCTGGTAACCTCCAGCGGTCCTTTATAGACGAGTTGAATGAAGTACGAGGGTTTCTGCGCCACGACGTTGACGGCGATGTAATCGAGTGAGAAATCGCGCGAGGTATTGCTGGCCACGTTGATCACACGGATGCGGAAGTTGGCATTGCTGAAGTTGCCCACTGCCCAGGTGCGTCCCCAGGTGTCGCTTGGGGAGCCCAGCGTGTAGGTCACTTCCGATGTGGTGAGATTGGTTGTCTGCTTGGCGGTTGTCCAGCTTGAGCCGCCATTCCACGAAATCTGCACACAGATCCTGGGCGAACCGCCCGTTGCATCGGCGCGTGCATCCAATCGAACCTGAATGCCTTGTATGACAGCAGTGCCAGGCAGGTTGATATTGTAATTAAAGAAATGATGTTTGTCCTTACCGTTATTGGTACAGGATGTGCTGGTGCCTGTGCCGCTGTTCGTGTCTACGGCGAAGACGCTGTTATCGTTGAAGGCATTGGTCGGGTTAGTCTGGAAACCGTTGTTATCTCCAGCGCTGGATGTCTGCGCGGCATGGGATGTTGGCGCCAGGTAGCCGGTGCTGGTGACAGGAGACGGGGTATTGGTTGCCGTTGGGGTAAAGGTCGCGGTGGGCGTGTTGGTTGGCGTGTTGGTGGGGCCCGGTGTTGGTGTCGGACCGGTGCC
>CALMDI010000398.1 GCA_937864975.1 uncultured Chloroflexota bacterium
CGTGATGCAGAACGGGCGTCATCAACCCAGCCGGCAGCGCGACCGCGACCGCCAGGTTAACGTGCGAGTAATGATACAGATGCCCGTCTTCGTACGTCGCGTTGAGGTCGGGTACGTCGAGCAGCGCCTGCACCGTCAGATAAAGCAGGAAAGCGTTGATGCCCACGCCTGTCGGCAGAGCGGGAAGGGCGTCCGTCAGGTCAAGCTGCGCCGTGGTAAAAAAGTGCGGCGCGTCCTGCGCGCTCTTCGCCAGCCGCCGCGCGATCACCTGACGCATAGGACTGAGCGGCGCTTCGACGCGCTCGCCATCGACAGGCGCGGGAGCCGGAGCAGGTTTCGCGGCGGGTGTGGGCTGAACAGGCGCGGCGGCAGGCGGCTGCGTCAACGCCGCTTCCACGTCCGCGCGCGTCACGCGCCCGCCTTCACCTGTCCCTCGCAGCGCCGCCAGATCAATTCCCCGGTCGCGCGCCAGCTTCCGCACCGCGGGCGCCGCCAGCGCCTTCCCATTCCCTGGGGGAGCCGCCTGTCGCGCGACTCGCGCCTCGACATCCTCGCGGGTGATCCGCCCGCCGGGACCGCTGCCCGCCACCGAGCGCAGATCGATGCCATGTTCATGCGCCAGCCGCTGCGCGACCGGGCTAATCCGCGGGGCGTCGGCGTGGAGGGCTGCCTGGTGCGCGTCGAGCGCGTCGGCAGCCTCGTCGGGTTCGCCTTCCGGCTGAAGCGTGGCGGGCGCTTCCCCGATCACCGTGGATGGATGAGCGGCGTCAGCGCCGGTGCGGATTTTCGCCACCACCGACCCCACTGGCACGACCTGATCCGCGCCGACGAGAATCTGATCGAGCACGCCTTCGACCGTCGCCTCAAGCTCCACCGTCGCCTTGTCGCCTTCGACTTCCGCGATGGCGTCACCTTTACGCACCGGGTCGCCCGGCTGCTTAAGCCACGCGATCAGCCGTCCTTCTTCCATCCCGAATCCCAGATTCGGCAATACGACGTCCGTAACCACGCTTGTTCCTTTCGGAGGTAATCAAAGTTTGAGGAATGAGGTTTGAGGGTTGAGTAAAGGCAGTGAAAAGTCGAAAGTAAAAAGGAGAAAGTGAGTGCTGTTACTCTTAACTTTTCACACGTAACTGTTCGCTTTAGTTTTCACTCAATCCTCAACCCTCAATCCTCACTACTTTAGTCTTGATGAAATACTTCTTCCATGTTCGCCCACCACTCGCCCTCGGCGCGTGTTTCGAGGGGCACCTGCATCGCCTTCGTGACGCCCCACCATTCCTGCATCCGCGGCGCGTTCGCCAGCCAGGTCATGCGCTGTTCAAACTCCTCATCCGGTCCGGTATATTCAAAATAGGCAAAGAGAAAGTGATCCTTGAAGAAGATGCTGTAATTGGTGATGCCGGAGCCGCGAATCGCATATTCGATTTCGGGCCAAATCTTCACGTGAATCCGCTTATACTCGTCCAGAATTTCCGGTCGCAGCCCGACCACCTGTCCAAACCGTCGCATCGAAAATCTCCAATTCTTACAGAAATAGGGCGAAGAATTATAAATTATAGTTTATCAACCACGCTCAACTTATGCTATAATCGCGCCAGATTCCACCTGTGGAGCAGCCGCTTTGATCGAGCCGCGCATCAAACCGATTGAGGACAGTCGCAAGACCATCGCCGCGCTCGTCCAGCAGCGCATTCGCGAAGCGATCCTCGAAGGGATTCTCCCCGGCGGCAGTCGAATCGATCAAAACCAGCTTGCCAGTGATCTCAACGTCAGCCTTGTGCCTGTGCGCGAAGCGCTCAAAAAGCTGGAGGGCGAAGGCTTCGTCCAGATTATACCCCGCCGCGGCGCGTTCGTCTCTGAAACAACGCTGGACGATATGGAAGACCTGTACTTCACGCGCAGCCTGCTGGAAGGGCAAGCCGCCTATCACGCGGCGGAAAACCTGACCGGTGACCACCTGGCGCAGCTTGACGCGCTGATGCGCGATATGCGCGACGCGCTCGACACACACGACTACCACCGCTTCATGGATTGCAACCGCCAGTTTCATTTCATCATCTACAACGCGGCGGGCAGCAAATACCTCTCGAACATGATCGAAGGACTGTGGGATCTGGCGGAGCGTTACCGCTATCGCTATGTCTTCTTCAAAGATCAGGCAGCCGTCATTCAGGACGAACACCGTCAAATACTGGATGCCTGTCATACCCACGATAAGAAGCAGCTGCGCGACACCATCATCTACCATATGAACCAGACGCTTCAGGGCGTGCGCGGCTACATCCTCTCCGCCAATCACCACGGCGGCGGCACAGGCGCTTAAGCGATGCAATATCCGCTGCGCTGCCTGTGCAAATTGTCTTAGAGTAGTATACAAAGCCTGAAATTCATGTCATAATGATTTCAATAGAGTGTGCGATGGCTTGAGTCGAATTCTGCAATTGCGTTTCGGATTCTATCGAAACTGCCGCGCTCGCATGATTTGCCACGTACAATTGCTCACTCTATTAGTTGGTTCATATCACTCAGCAGGAGTATGTCATGGCGAAGAAGTTGTACGTTGGCAATTTGCCCTACAGCGCAACCCAGGAAACGTTGCGCGCCCTGTTTGCGGAGGTCGGCGAAGTTAGCACCGTCGACATCATCACCGACCGGGATACCGGTCGCTCGAAGGGCTTTGGCTTTGTCGAAATGGCAAGCGACGAAGCAGGCGACGCGGCGATCAAGCGCTTCAATGGTTATTCGCTCGACAACCGCGCTCTGACCGTTAACGAGGCGCGCCCGCGCGAAGAGCGTTCGGGTGGCAGCCGCGGCGGTTACGGCGGTGGCGGTGGTGGGAGTCGCGGTGGCGGCGGTGGCTACGGCGGTGGCGGTGGTGGTTACGGCGGCGGTGGCGGCGGCTACGGCGGCGGTGGCTCTGACCGCGGCGGTGGCGGTGGTGGTCGCCGTGGCGGCGGTGGCGGCGGAAACCGCGACCGCTTCTAATCGCGATATGACCTCGATAGGTAACAGTGCAGGGTGGCAGCATCCTGCACTGTTTTTATTTCCACTCCTTTCAAATGGGCTTGATCGACAACCCCGCGGCAAAAGCGGTAAACTTTGCGGCGAACGGGTGTATTCTCGTCGCCGCGCCGCCATCTTCATTCCTAACCACGTCAGGTATAAATAATGCCCGCACACGTCATCGATTCCCTGTTTTTCCGCGATCTTTACGGCTCGGCTGAAATGCGCGCCGTATTTGACGACATTAACCTGCTGCAAAAATGGCTCGATTACGAAGCGGCGCTGGCGCGCGCCGAAGCGGCGCTCGGCATCGTGCCGCCCGACGCCGCCGAGGAGATTACGCGGAAAGCGCACGCCGCGCTGTTCAACACCGATCACATCAAACAGGGCGTCGACAAGACGGTGCACCCGCTCGTCTCGCTCATCTGGCAGCTTTCCGAGCTGTGCGAGGGCGGCGCGGGGGGTTATGTCCACTGGGGCCCGACAACGCAGGACGTGATGGACACCGCGCTCGTACTGCAAATCAAAGAGGCATACCCCATTTTCGAGCGCGCGCTGGACGAGCTGGTCATGGCGCTGTCGGCGCTGGCGCAGACCTACCGCGATACGCCGATGGCGGGGCGCACGCATGGTCAGCAGGCGCTTCCCATCACGTTTGGCTTTAAGGTGGCGGTGTGGCTCTCCGAGGTCAAGCGGCACCGCGCCCGCCTGCGCGACATGAAACCCCGCGTCCTCGTCGGGCAGTTCGGCGGCGCGGTCGGGACGCTGGCAAGCATTAGTGAACATGGGATGGAAATTAATCGCCGGTTGATGGAGGAGCTTGAGCTTGGCGTCCCTGATATCGCGTGGCACACCGCGCGCGACCGCTTTGCCGAATTCGCGGGCGCGGTGGCGATGATCGTCGCCACAATGGGCAAGATCGCGCACGAAGTCATCGATCTGCAAAAGACCGAGTTTGGCGAGGTCGAAGAGCCATTCGAGATGGGTAAGGTCGGTTCCAGCACCATGCCGCAGAAGCGCAACCCGATGCTCTGCGAAGCCATCCTCGCGCTCGCGCGGCTCACGCGCCATCATGCGACGACGGCGATTGACGCCATGCTGCACGAGCACGAGCGCGACTGGTCGAGCTTTCAGATGGAGTGGGCGTACTTACCGGAGCTGTGCATCATGGCGCACGGCGCGATGACGCTGACGCTGCGGGTGATCAGCGGCTTGATCGTTTATCCCGATAACATGATGCGGAACCTGCAAGCAGGGCATGGGCTGCTGCTGGCGGAGCGGGTGATGCTGACCCTCGGAAAACACATTGGCAGGCAGCACGCGCACGACATCATCTACGAAGCGGCGATGAAGGCATTTGAGGAACGCACGCCCTTTGCCGCCATCCTGAAAGACGACCCACGTGTCACGGCGCACCTCAGCCCCGACACCATCGACGCGCTGCTCGACCCGGTGCAGTACACCGGCTTGTCCGCAGCCTACGTCGATCGCGTGGTCAGCGGGAATGAATAACAGGGTGTAGGCGAGCGAATGGCTGAGTTTCGGGTCACGACGTTGCGCGAACAGGGTCGGTGAGCGTGATCGCAGAGGTTCGCGCAAGCGTCATGTCTGCGTCGTTTCCCGCTCGACGGCGTTGTCCGAGGGTATGTTCTCATTCTGGCTGTGTGCGTTCACCGGATCCGGGACGATGCCCCCGCGTCCAAAATCTCCCGGCGCGATATTCTGGAAAATCACCAGCACGTCTTCTCGCCGCGCGCCCGCCTCGCTCACCAGCGTATCGGTGATGCCGCGAATCGTCGCGGCTTTCTGTTCGGGCGTGCGCCCCGGCGACCAGTACACAATCACAGTTGGCATGGCAGTTACCCTTTAATCGCGCCGAAGGTCAAACCGCGAACCAGATTGCGCTGCGTGACCACCACAAACACAATCGCCGGAATCATCATAATCACGCTCATCGCGCACATGCCGCGCCAGTCCACCGTAAACTGCTCGGTGAAGGCGAATAATCCGGGCGGGAAGGTGCGGGCGTCGTTGCTGCGCGTGAGCACGCTGGCAATCTGGAACTCGTTCCACGAGGCGAGGAAGGCGAAGATCGCGGCGGTCGCCAGTCCCGGCA
>CALMDI010000399.1 GCA_937864975.1 uncultured Chloroflexota bacterium
GTCGCTCGTGCGTGTGGTAACCGCCTACGCCTGGTTTGGCGTCACGCGCCACGCCTTTAGCGTCCCATCTTGGCTTGCTTTCGCGGTCGCCGTCCAGTACCTGGCATACCCCGAAGATCACGCGCGCCTCTGGCTCATCGGCAACTATCGCCTGCTCGGACCCATGTTTACACTACTGGGTGTCTGGTGCCTGCTGCGCTTCGCGGCGCGACCCGGCAGAAGCGTGGAGCTAGTCGTCGGCTTGTTCCTGCAAATTCTCGCCTTCCTCCATTACGAAACGCTGCTCGGCGTGTGGGTGATCGGCTTGCCGCTCGCCCTGCTGTACAAACATCGCCACTTCTCACGGCGTATTATCATCGCCATCGCCAGTACCTGGGCGCTCACCGCCGCCTATTTCGTCTGGCGCTACGCAGTGCTGCCCGGCTACACCGCCGACACCTTCGTCGCGGGCGCGCACGAGTTCGTCTTCTCGCCCGCCGTCGTGGTTCAACGTTTCCTGGAAAGTTACGTCCTGATCGCTCAGGTCTGGGAGCGCGCCTTCCGTTGGATCGACTTCGGCGTCCGCTTGAGCACCGCCGAGGATGTTCTGAGGATTACGGCGATCAGCCTGTTCGTCGCACTCGTGGTCGCGCTTGTCCTCAAAACGGTGCGCGGTCTATCAGGCAGAAGCATAACGTTGCCCAATCGTAATCGCGGGCGCGATCTCGTACTGGCGATGCTGGTCGGCGTCCCGATCATGGCGTTCCCGTTCTACCTCATCGACCTCGACCTTATCGCTAACGAGTTTCGCAGCTATGGCATCCCCTTCGCTGTGGCGCTCGGCATCGTCGGCGTTATCCTGCTTGCGATGCGAAGCCGTAAAGGGCTGTTCGCGGCGGTCGGCATCGTCACCATTTTATTGAGCTTCTTCGCCTCCACGATCAGCGGCTACAATCATCAGACCGTCAAATACCGCGCCGGGGTCTACTGCGATTTCTTCCTTCGCCTCACCGATGACATCGCCCGACTGCCGCCAAATTACGTGCTGGTGGTCGATCTGGCGGATGAATCCTTTCTCCTCGGCTTCTGGGACTCCTTCCTGCTCGGCTCGATGGAAGCGCTGTTTTACTACGAGGGTCCGCCAACGCCGGCGGGCTACTCGTTGCAGGGCATCAACTACAGCGGCTACGTCCTGCTGCCGGACACGAACGTCACGATAGAGCCGGACGGCGTGCATCTGCGGCTAATGGGGATTGGCGCGAACAATGACCTGCTCCGGGTGCCGCGCGTCGTGGCAGCCAACCGGGCGGTGGTCGTGCGCTACGCGCCGTTCCGCGATCTCAGCGTCATTGCCGTCCCCGACGCCCTGCAAAGCGTCGTCCGCGACGACGCGGCGACCGAAGCGCGCACCGCAGCCCGCCAGCTTTGCGCCTGGTATGACCCAACCGACCCGCTCTATACGCGCGCGCTTTTCGACGGTCAAACCCTCTGGCGCTAACACAAGAGGTTGCAGCGGTGACCGGCTCGGTCGCCCGCTCTGCGCCTCCGCTCCTCAGTAATCTCAGGGAGATGATTTTGAATCTGCCCCGCGCCGCCCGGCGTTCAAAACGCCGAGCTGCCGGCAAAAACGGCAAGTCCCTGAAGGGACTCCAAGGCGGTTCCAACCACTTCAGAGGTTTCCGGCTTTTCCTCTCGCCGAGCGTTTTGAACGCTCGGCGGTGAGCCGCGATCTCTAATCTTTTACCTGAGGTTACTTCTGCGTCCCTGCCTTACGCTTTGATCTCTCTATCTTGCCGATCTCTTTGATGGTTCATACCTACTGCCCATGTGCCATGTCGCAAGCGGGTGTACACTGGTCTGGCAGCATCCCAAATGGAAACTGGAGCGTCTGATGCAGGCAGAGGTGTTGCTGGATTACGACGTTGTCCCGGCAGGGCACGCGCTGCACCGCTATGCCCTGCTGCGTATTCGCGCCGACGCGCCGCGCGAGGAGCGACCGCGTCAGCCGCTGAACCTGAGCGTCGTGCTCGACCGCAGCGGTTCAATGCGCGGCGACAAGCTCGCCTACGTCAAGCAGGCAACGCAGTTTCTCGTTCAGCGCCTCGCGGGCGACGACCGGTTCAGCCTCGTCACCTACGACAGCCGCGTCACGGTCGAACTTCCGCCTAGCGCGGTCGTTTACAAAGATTCCATTCAGCAGGTGATCGACGCCATCGAACCCGGCACCGCCACCAACCTCAGCGGCGGCTGGCTGGCGGGCTGCAAGCTGGTTGCAAGCTCGCGCGCGAACGGGCAGGTGCGGCGCGTCCTGCTTCTGACCGATGGACTCGCCAACGAAGGCATCACCGACCCGGCAAGGCTGGCGGCGCTTGCGCGGCAAATCCGCGACGAGGGCATCACGACCACCACGATGGGCGTTGGCATGGACTTCAACGAAGACCTGTTACGCCAG
>CALMDI010000400.1 GCA_937864975.1 uncultured Chloroflexota bacterium
AAAAAGACGATTTACGCCCAGGTGACCTACGTGGACATCGGCGGGTTGGATAAGGGCGTGAGCGAAGGCGGTCTCAAGGGGCAGTTCCGCAACGAACTGGCGCAGTTGGATGGATTGGTTCACGTCGTGCGCGCATTCAGAGACGAGAACGTGCCGCACCCCTACGACAGCATCGACCCGCAGCGCGACCTCGACATTCTCGACGCCGAGTTTCTGCTCAGCGACCTGGTTGCCGTCGAGACACGACTCGGCAAGATCGAAGACGAATTCCGGCGCAAAGGACGCACCGCCGAACCGGCGCTGGTCCTGGAAAAAGACCTGCTGGATCGGCTGAAGGCGGCGCTGGAATCCGAGACGCCGCTGCGCGACATCGACATCGCCGACGCGGAGATTAAGAGTCTGCGCGGGTACGGCTTCCTCACGCTCAAGCCGACGCTGATCGTGTTGAATACAGATGAGAGCGGGCAGGACGCGGCGTCCGTTCTGACGTATGACCACCAGAAAAGCGCGGTGGTGAATCTGCAAGGCAAGATCGAGGCGGAACTGGCGCAGCTTTCGCCCGACGACGCGGCGATCTTCATGGAAGAGTACGGCATTACCGAGTTAAGCGCGGCGAAAGTCATTCGCCTGTCGTACGCGCTGCTGAGCATCCAGTCATTTTTCACCGTCGGGCAGGATGAAGTGCGCGCGTGGAGCGTGGCAATTGGCGCGACCGCGCCGGAAGCGGCGGGCGCGATTCACAGCGACCTGCAAAAAGGCTTCATCCGCGCCGAGGTCATGGCATACGACGACCTGACGACCCTCGGTTCCGAGGCGGCGATGAAGCAGGCAGGCAAGCTGCGGCTGGAAGGTAAAGAGTACATCGTCAAAGACGGCGACATCGTGCATATCCGCTCAGGTCTATAAGCAAGCTTTGAGGTCTGAGGGTTGAGCTTTGAGTAAAAGCAAGCAGGTATTTCCCACCGGCGCGGGTTAGGCGCGACTCTTTACTCAAAGCTCAAAGCTCGATACTCAAGCGGAGCGCCATGCCACGCCTGTTCATTGCCAGCGGCATTTTTCACCCGGAGCCGGGCGGACCGTCGACGTATCTGGCGGAATTGCTGCCGGAGCTTCAGCGGCGCGGCTGGGACATTCGCGTGCTGACGTATGGCGAGCCGGTGGCATCCGACGAACCGTATCCGGTGACGCGCATCCCCCGGCGTCCGCTGCCGCTGCGCCTGAGCGACTACGCCCGCGCGGCGCGACCCTTCCTCGATTGGGCGGAGTTGATCTACATGCACACGCTCGGCTTGCCGCTCGTCGGCGGCAGCGCGCCGCGCGTCGTCAAAATCGTGGGCGATCAGGCGTGGGAGCGCTCGATGCGCCGAGGCTGGATTTCCCCCGGCGAGGACATCGACCTGTTCGAGAGCAAACGGCACGGCTGGCGCGTGAATGCCGCCAAGACCGCCCGCCGCCGCGAGCTGCGCGGTGTGGACGGCGTGATCGTGCCGAGCATCTATCTCAAACGAATGGTCGTTCAGTGGGGCGTGTCACCCGACAAAGTTCAGGTGATCTACAACGCACTCCCCCCGGAAGAATCGTCTTCCCAGTTGACTCAGGCAGACGCCCGCGCGCGGCTGCAACTGGACGACACGCCCCTCGTGCTGACGGCGGCGCGCCTGCTGCCGTGGAAAGGGGTCGATCATCTGATCTCGGCGCTTCAGCGGGTGCCCGAGGTACGCCTGCTCGTCGCGGGCGACGGTCCAATGCGGGACGCGCTGGAGGCGCAGGCAGAGCACAGCGGGCTGGGCGAGCGCGTGCGATTTCTGGGGCGCGTCTCGCGCGATCTGATGCCGCTGTACCTGCGCGCCGCCGACTACACCGCGCTTTATTCCGGTTACGAAGGGCTGTCGCACACGCTGCTCGAAAGCCTGCGCGCCGGAACCCCGGTGATCGCCAGCGACAAAGGCGGCAACCCCGAAGTGGTGCGAGATGGCGTCAACGGGCTGCTCGTCCCTTACGTGGACGTGAACGCGCTGGCGGCGACGCTGCTGCACGCCTTTGTTCCCGGTAAGCGCGATGTGCTCGCCGCGAACACCGACGCCGGCATGGAACGCTTCGCCTTCGCGACGATGATCGAAACGACCGACGCGGCGCTGCGGGCGTACCTTTAAGGCTTTCTCTCTTCTCCGTGCTATAATCCCATAACCTCGTAAATTCATAATTTTCAAGAGGTTATGATGGAACGAAACCGCAAGCGCTACATCATTCAGGAGAGTGGTCAGGTCACACTCCCGGCGGAGATGCGAAAAAAAATACGGTCTCAAACCCGGTGATGAAGTCGTATTTGAAGATACGGGCGATGGTATTCGCATCAATACCAAGCTGGCATTAGTCAATCAAATGCTGGATGAGATTGGGGACGCCCTGAAGGAGAAGGGGCTAACGTTTGACGAGATCATGGCGCGGGGAAGAGCTATTCGTGGGCAACTGATTGAGGAGGTGTACGGGCTGGACGCTTCGGATGATTAGCGTCTTTGTCGATTCGAGCGTTTTGTTTGCCGCCGTCTACTCTTCACGCGGAATCGCACGTGACCTCGTCAATCTTGCGATCACTCAACAGGTGCAGTTGGTCATTACACCCTTTGCGCTGGAGGAGGTTCGCCGGAATATTGCCCTCGACTTCCCGGAGAAACTTTCTCTCTATGAAGCCGTTGTCATGAACATCCCCTTTCGGATGATCTCCAATCCGACACACGAACAGATTGTGATGGCAGCTCAATATACCGTGATTAAGGACGCGCCGATCATCGCCGCCGCGATTAACGCCCAGGTTGACTACCTCGTAACCTACGACCGCGAGCAGCTTCTCGACCGCCCGGAAGTCGCGGAGAAGAGCGGTCTTCGAATTGTGACCCCCGATGTCGTCATTGCCGCGCTCTAGCGCGTTTGAGATACATTTCGCGCGCGATTTCAGCTACAATTAGCCGAATTCTCCTCAGGTTAAAAGAAAGCACGACACGAGTATGGCGTTGCAGATTTTCAACGTATTGGGACGCGAAAAGCAAGCCTTCACGCCGTTGGAGGCGGGACGTGTCACTATGTACGTCTGCGGTCCAACGGTTTACGATCACTCGCACATCGGTCACGCGAAGACTTATATCGCGTTCGACGTGGTCGTGCGCTACCTGCGCTACAGCGGCTACGACGTGCTGTACGTGCAAAACATCACCGACGTCGGGCACCTGCTGGACAGCGGCGAAGACCGCGTGTTGCGTCGAGCGCAGCAGATGCAGGCGCTGCCGATGCAGATTGTCGAAACCTACGCGCGCTCCTATTTCGACGCGATGGACGCGCTTGGCGTCGGGCGACCGGATATCTCGCCGCGCGCCAGCGGACATATTCCCGAACAGATCAAGATGGTTCAGGAATTGATCGCCAAAGGCTACGCCTACGAAGTCAACGGCAGTGTTTACTTCGACGTGTCGAAAGACCCGGACTACGGCAAGCTGTCGAACCGGCGCATCGACGCGCAGGAAGCGGGCACGCGCGAGGTGGTGCGCGACGAGAAGCGCAATCCGCTCGACTTCGCGCTCTGGAAACGCGCCGAGCCAGAGCACATTCTGCGCTGGGACAGCCCGTGGGGAGAAGGTTTCCCCGGCTGGCACATCGAATGCTCGGCGATGGCGAAAAAATATCTGGGCGACACCTTTGATATTCACGGCGGTGGCGTCGATAATATTTTCCCCCACAACGAAAGTGAAATCGCCCAGAGCGAGTCCGCCAACGATGCTGATTTCGCCCGCTATTGGATGCTGGTCGGCAGCCTCACGGTGGACGGTGTGAAAATGTCCAAGAGCCTGGGCAATTTCATCACCATTAAGGATGCGCTGAAGCAGCATCACCCGGAGGTGATTCGTTATTTCACCCTGAGCGCCCATTACAGCAGCCCGGTAGATTACACTGCCGATGGGATGCAAGCTGCCACCGCCGGTTGGGAACGCCTATATACCCCTGTCCGCATGGCGCGTGGTATGCTGGGCAGCGCCCCGGTCTCGGATGAAGGCAGCGGCATTTTGCCGCGTCTGGAACAAGCGCGTAAAAGCTTTATCGAAGTCATGGATGACGATTTCAACACGCCCAAAGCCATCGCCGTCTTGCAGGAACTCACCCGCGATGTAAATACCCTGCTTAACAGCGGCGCGGCGGTTGGTAAACCGGTGTTAGAAGCCATCGACCAGACTTATCGTGATCTCGGCGGTCAAGTTTTAGGGCTAATTCCTGATACCGATGCATCCGACTCCGGCAACGGCCAGCGCGAAGCCGGATTGATCCAACTGTTGATCGAGATGCGCGCCGAAGCCCGTAAGGCAAAAAACTTTAAAGAAGGTGATCGCATCCGTAACGAACTGGAAAAATTGGGCGTCGTCCTGGAAGACCGCGCCGACGGCACCATCTGGCGAACAAATTAAAAGCCTTTGAACCACCGAGAGGAATGGTAGAGATAAAATGTATCGCGTCTCTACCATGACACTGATCCGATAGAATCGTATTCCTAGCCCCTTCAGTGGGCTTGTCTTTACCGGTAGCCGGGCGGCTTTAGCC
>CALMDI010000401.1 GCA_937864975.1 uncultured Chloroflexota bacterium
TGCGTTCGTTTTGTTTATCCGTTATCAGCGAGCCGCCAAGCTTCAGGAATATCAGCATATCGCCTCTGCTACTGCACGGTGGTCTCGAAGACGTGGACGGCTCCAGCGCGTTCGAGCGCCTGTCGCATGCGCGCGACCGTTTCGGGAACTACTAACGCGATCATGTTGCCGCCGCGCCCCCCGCCCGACAGCTTCGCGCCGAGCACGCCCGCGTCGAGCGCCGCGTGAACGAGCCGATCCAGTTCCGGCGACGACACGGCGAGCGTTTGAAGCAGCGCGTGATTTTGTGTCATCCGCTCGCCGAGCGTGGCAGCGTCGCCGCGCTCGACTGCGGCACGTGCTTCGCGCACGAGCGCGCCGATCTGACTGAGGACAGGCAGATAGCGTTCTGGCTCCCGTTCGACCAGCGCGCGCACGTCACCCACGGCAATCCGAGTCAGCGCGCTCTGCCCGGTGTCGCCAATCAGCAGCGTGAACGGGGCAGCGATGGTCAGGCGCTCGATGGGCTGCCCGCGGACGTAGAAAATCGGCTGATCGTAGACCACGACCGTATTGTCGATGCCGCTCGGCGTGCCGTGATGCATTTTCTCGACTTCATACACCAGCGCGTTCAGGCGTTCAAGTTCGAGTGGCTCGCCGAGGGCGGCGCTCAGGGCGCGCGCCAGCGCCGCCGAGACCGCCGCGCCGCTGCCCAAGCCGCTTGCCATCGGAATTTGCGAGCGGAGCGTAATGGTCAGGTCGGGCAGGGGACGGCGGTGAGTTTCTGACACCAGTCTCGCGGTTTTCAACAGGGCATGGTCGACAAGTCCGGCATCCACGTTCAGAGGAAGCGTCTGATTCAGATCGGCGGCGACGATCTTCAGCCCTTGCCCCGGCGCTCCCGGTTCGGCGGTGGCGCTGGCGCGCAGGCTGGCAATGGGAACGGCGATGGCGGGCTGACCATAGACGACGGCGTGTTCGCCGACGAGGATAACTTTCGCCGGGGCGCTGGCTTCGATCATGACGGCTCACAGATAGCGGGGCAGATAGATAATCGCGACAAAGGTCAGACCCCAGAGCAGGATGGACGCCAGCAGCGGTCGGTCGCGCAGCAACACTTCGTCCGGCGCGCTGCCTTCACCCTGAACGTGCATCAGGTAGAGATAGCGGAAGATGCCATACAGGACGAAGGGGACGGTCAGCAGCGCGAGGTTATTGCCCGCCAGCGACGGCGACTGCGTCTCGATGGTGTAGAGGATGTAAGTGATAAGAATACCGTTCAAGACCATGCGGAGCATGTCGTCTAGCAGGTTCAGATTGTAATGCTCGAAGGTGACGCGGATGGTGCCCGCCTTCTCCGCCAGCAGCAGTAGCTCCTGACGCCGCTTGCCGACCGCCAGGAACAACGCCAGCAGAGCGATGCTGGCGTAAAGCCAGGGCGAAAAGTTCTCGACGCGAATGACGGCGACGCCCGCCGCGACGCGCAGGACGTAACCCGCCGTGATTGCCAGCACGTCGACAATGACGATGTGCTTGAGCCAGAACGCATAGGCGATGTGCAGGGCGAGGTACAGGACCAGAATTACGGCGAGCCAGACGCTCAGTTGAAGCGCGAGCGCAACTGTGACAACCGGTAGGATCACCGCGGCGACGACCGCCCAGCGCACCGGAAGCTGCCCGGACGCAATCGGGCGGAACTGCTTCCGCGGGTGCTGTCGGTCGCTTTCGACATCGACCAGATCGTTAATGAGGTAAATGCTGCTCGACGCCAGGCAGAGAAGCAGAAACGTCGCCATCACGCGCAGAAACGGGTCGAGCATGAACAGCTTCGCGTCGAAGACCAGCCCCGCGAAAACAATAGAATTTTTCGTCCACTGCTTCGGGCGCATGGTTCGGATGAGACCGATGAGGGGCTGCAACAGGTTCTCCCGCGATAGGGTGGGTTCGTCTGCCATTATAACCGTTTCCGCCGTTGGCACGCTGCCGGTATCCAGCAGGTCACGCCGGCTTGATTTCCGGTATAGGGCTTCCGCTGCAACGATCAACCATCGCACGTCGCATCCTCGTTTCGATAAATGATGCCAATCGACGTCTTTAATAGCCGGGTCAGGCGAAATTCGTCGCGGTAACGGGTGAATGTTTTCGGCGAGATCAGAACAAATTTGGATCGGAATTCAAGCCGGTCGTTCAGAAATTGCCGCCTTCCAAGTGTCACGCCGATACCGGGCGGCAGCGCCATGAGTTCGGGATAGATTCGTGTCCGACGTCCAAACTCAATGTAAATCGTATTACACCAGGCATTCGGAGTTTCCGGGTCGTACTCCACAATTCCGGCGATCTGCTCGCCAAACTGCTGAATTGCCGCCGGATCGTAGGTGAATTGCGACCGCCAGGTTGTCTGGTAGCTCTCCAGAAATGGACCCAGCATCAAGAGACTGAGGGCGGCATAACTCAGTACAAACCGATACCGACGATAGAGAACCATCAGGATCAAGCTCAGCAGCAGGTGCGGTGCGAGCGCGCGAAAGTCTCGAAAATTGAACGAGTTGTAAACAACGACATTCAGTAGAAGTGGCAAGCCCAGGTTAATGGCATGAAAGCTGTGCTCGGTGGAGTTCTGGACACGCGACCCGTAACGGCGCGCAGGATCAAGGCGCGCCGTACTGGAACGTGTTAAGGATCGTTTTCGCCAGAGCGCGAAAACCAGGATGATCAACGGCAAACCGACGAGACGGATGGCGATTGCACCGGACAGTCCCTGAGATACTTCGGGGATCAGAGGTTGTAAATACTGTCCCAGAATCGGCAGCGCCGGATCATTCCACGTGACGAGCGCGCGGGAAAACGTCATCAGCAGACCAGAATTCAACGGGGCAATTGAATAGAGCACGACGATTAGACAGGCGAGGACAAAAAGGACAATGGTGAGCGCTTTCGCGATCCGACGCCTGGTCCGAGACCGCGTTGTGCCACTAAGCCACGCTTGCAGCTGGGGCGCAACAGGTTTCAAGATCAACCAAAGACTGTGAATTAAGAATAACAAAATCACAAAGCGCTGCGCGACCTCGATCAGCGCGCCTTCAAAAATTGCGCCAATATTCTCTCCAACGTTCGTCAGTAACAGCCGAAGCGCCGAGCCGTCGCCTGTGACGACCGCTTCCAGCCCCTGGTAAAGGAACCCGGTTGGATATGGCGCGGAAAAATAAAAAAACACGGCGAAAACCGGGAGCATGGACGCTGCCGTTTTCGCTAAGGACACGATTTTGCGGTCTCCAGGTGCGGCAGTGAAAAGGAATAGGGGGAGAAATAACAGCGCCCAGGTCACGCGCATTACGCCAGCCACGGCGATAAAAATCCACAGGGCTGCGATAAAGCCGCGCGGTGTTTCATGACGCAGGGAAAGGACGCGGTAGAAGCCGATACTAAACAGAATTGCCGTCGCATAGTGCAGCGGTTCCTGCATGTTCGATAGCAGAAAGAAGAGCAATGGCAGGAACGTGCCCATGAGCACCAGCAGCATCACACGCTGGCGAAGCGTGAGGCGCAGCAGTCCGACGAGTAATGCCAGCGCGGTTGAAACCGCCAGAACGTGGACGACAAGCGCCGAGGTAGGATACCAGCCAAACAGCCGCCCGAACGCGCCGTACAGCGCGATCACAAAGGGACCGTAAAAATAGTAGTGACTGACCTCTGCCGGGGCAGGGTATTCGTCGAGTGTGTAGTAGCCGCCGTTGAAGCCGACGTGCGCGAACGTGTAACTCTGACGCCAGTAGTAAATTCCATCGTTGAATGCGCCCTCGTAAGAAGGTGTAAATGGCTGAGTGGCGATGCCCAGGGGCAAGGCGAGCAGGAAGCTCAGAATCGATGGCAACACAACGACCGCTGTGGACAGCAGCAGCGACGCAATTGCCGGGCGATTGAAGGCATACCCGAAGGATGGAGTGGTTTCGGTGGCGATGGTTTGTCCGGGAGGCTTCGTGGATGGCGCCGGTCGTTTCCGCAGGTTCTCAAGCCATTGCATCAGAACGGTGCCGTCTGGACGGGCGACCGTACCAGGTACGCTATGCTGGCGAACCCTTTTATTATATCGGCACTTTGTGAAGTGTATAAATTCTGGAAAGGGCGGACGTGGTGAATTGCGACGCCTTCAGCATAAGGACGCCTGGACATGCCGTCCCTGGCAGCCCGCTAATCCTTGCCTGGTAGAAAGTACGCTCGCAGGCAGCATCCGGTGAGAACGGCAGGAAGAAAGCCGTTTAAACCACGCTGCCAGCTAAATTAGATTCCCGCAATCATCCTAAACCCTAAGATTAGAAAACTACCCAATTTATAGGGCATAACGTTATAATCCGTAAGGTCGTTATATTCCGCTGCTGCCATCCGTCGAATGACTTAGCTCAGCCGAATTGAGGTCGTTATGCCTTCTCGCCTACTCCGCCTGCTGGTCGCCGCTGCTGTAATTATTCCAATTCTGCTGCTCGCTTTAGGAGCATCCAGATCAGGACGATTGACCGAGCGCATCGATGCCAACTCGATACCCGGTCAGTTTAATGAGAATGCCAATAATATTAATCCCGAAGTGGCAATGGCATACGAGGGTGGCTTAGGCTGCACGGGAACGGTCGATAACAACGCCAACCTGATTAACTGCGACGCCGCGAATGATGTCCTTGACGCGCAAGACGGCAATGATACCGTCAACGGCGGCGCTGGCAACGACACCCTAGTCGGAAGCGGCGGCGCGGACAGCATCAATGGCGACGGCGGCAATGACGTCCTTACAGGGAATAATCAGGCAGATACTCTCTCTGGCGGCGACAACAACGATCTCGTCATTGGCGGCAACGGCAGCGACGTAGTTCGGGGCGACAACGGGGATGATCTCGTTGCCGGTGATTTCTTGGACATTGCCGGAAATAACGGCTCGACTGCGAATAACGATGCGCTTGTCGATGGCGGCGCTGGCAATGATGTGCTGCTCGGCGACTTCGGGAATGTCACCGGGGCGAACAACACGCTCACAGGGCGCAACGATACGATGGTCGGCGGGAACGGCGACGACGCGATTTACGGCGACTTTCAGAATGTTGCCACTGGCGGCAGCAACTTGCTCGTTGGCGGCAACGACAGCATCAACGGCGACAACGGCAGCGACCTGATCTACGGCGACGGCGCTAATGTCGGTTCAACCGGGAACACCTTGACGGGTGGGAATGATACGATCAACGGCGGCGACGGCAACGATTTTATCCTGGGTGACTTTGGCGTGGTCGTCGGCGGCAATACCGTCACGGGCGGCAACGACGTCATCAATGGGGATGCCGGGAATGATACGCTGTCCGGCGGCGGCGGCGACGACACGCTCGACGGCGGAGCGGGCAACGACACGCTCGA
>CALMDI010000402.1 GCA_937864975.1 uncultured Chloroflexota bacterium
CGTTGTCGCCTGATACGGTGCTGGATACCGTCATCACGTCGGCAAGCGCGATCTCGGAAGCCACCGCCGTCGCCGTGTACATGTCGCCCACAGAAGCGCCGTCCGCGCTGGCGCTGGTGCGCTCGGCGGGGCTGAGCGAGGCGTTCACGGGTACGCCGCCTGTTCCGATGATCTCCGCCGCGGCGAGCGCCGAGCGTGAAGCCCAGCCTGTGGTCGTCGCGGACGCGCAGAACGATTGGCTTCCGCCGCCGCTGGTGGCGCAACTGGCGCGAGAGGGCAAGCGCGCGCTGATCGAGCTGCCGCTCTCCATTGGCGGTTCTGGCATCGGCGTGCTGGTGCTG
Source organism: uncultured Chloroflexota bacterium (assembly GCA_937864975.1). Lineage (GTDB taxonomy): Bacteria > Chloroflexota > Anaerolineae > Aggregatilineales > Phototrophicaceae > ZC4RG36. The sequence goes on from CALMDI010000402.1 coordinate 342, forward strand.
TATTTTGACGAGGAGCAGTTGTTTTCCGACGAAGACGTGGAGTTTTATCGCATTTTCGCCAATCAGGTCTCGCAGGCAATCCGCAACGCGCGCCGGTATGCTGTCACCGACAAAAGCCTCGAACGGCGCGTCGGGCAGCTTCTGGCGCTGGCAGCGGCGGGCAACGACCTGAAATCGACCATTGACCTGCCCCGGATTGGCGATCTGTTACTTCATCACGCGCGGGCAGCCACGGGCGCGGCGGCGGGAGCGGTCATTGTTCAGGACAGCGGGAAGCCGCAGGCGCTGGCGGCTTACGGTTACCCGCGCAAGGTGCTTGCCAAACTTTCGCTGTTCGCGCGCGGGCTGACCGGGCAGGCGCTCCGCGATGGGCAGGTTATTCTCGCGGGCGACGTGCAGGCGCAGCCGGGCTACGTGCCACTGATTACCTCGACCCAATCGCAGTTAACCGTGCCGATTCAGCGCGGCGAGGCGACGCTCGGTGTCATCACGCTGGAAAGCGAGCGCGCGAACGCCTTCAGCGACGAGGATCAGCACTTTGTCTCGCAGCTTGCCAACCAGGCGGCGATTGCGCTCGACAACGCACGTCTGTTTCAGGACATCGCCCAGGCGCGCGACCGCCTTCAGGTTATCCTCGACGCCATGTCAGAAGGCATCATCCTCATCGACGCCAGCGGCAGGATCGTGCTGGCAAATCCGCGCGTCAATCTGATCGGGCTGACGCCCGAACTGCTGGAAGGGCGCGACCTGCAAAGCCTGCTGGCGAACGCCGACCTGCAGCTCGCCCTGCGACTGGGCTTTCAAACGGAGGCGGAGGCGCGCCAGTTGGTCGATGCCGCGCAGGCGGGTCGCCCGTGGTCGCGCGACGAGCCGACCAGCTTCACACTCGCGCACGATGGCGGCATCCTGTATGTACGCCGCCAGGAAATTCCGGTGCGCGACGACCAGCAGCGCGTCATGGGCGTTCTGCTTGTCTTTTATGACGAGACGGAGGAACGGCTGCTGGCGCAGGCGCGCGACGACTTCACGCACATGATTGTCCACGACCTGCGCTCTCCGCTGACGGCGGTGACGACGAGCCTCAAGCTGCTGCTTGAGCTGACGCCGGAAACGAACGAAATGCGGTCGATGATCAGCACGCTGACCGACGCCAGCCGCCGCGCGATTCGCAAGATCCTCGTGCGCGTGGATTCGCTGCTCGACATCGCCCGCCTCGACAGCGGCAACCTTCTGACGGAGATCGAACCCGGGGCGCTTGCGCCGCTGGTAGAGACGGTGTTTCAGGAGCTTCAACCGCTGGCGACCGATCTGGAAGTGGCGCTCACCGCCGATCTGCCCGCGCGGCTCGCGCCGCTTGCCATCGACGCCGACAAAATCGAGCGCGTGCTGCTGAACCTGATCGACAACGCGCTGAAATTCAGCCCCGGCAACGAGACGGTGCGCGTCCGCGTGCATCCGCCGGGGACGCAGGGCGCGCCGCCCAATTTCCTGCGCGTGGACGTGACCGACCGCGGACCGGGCGTCCCCGATCATTACAAATCCACACTGTTCGACCGCTTCACGCAGATCAAAGGGCGGCTGGGCAAGCGGCGCGGCAGCGGGCTGGGGCTGACGTTCTGCCGCCTCGTGATCGAAGCGCACGGCGGGCGCATCTGGATCGAAGACAACCCGGACGGTGGCAGCATTTTCGCCTTCACGCTGCCGCTCTACGAAGGCTCCGAAGCGCACCAGCGCGCGATGGAACAGTCGGTGCTGGAATAGCCTGCTCAGGCGACACTTTACAGTCTGTTTACACCTTCTCACGATCTTCTTAGCTAGCCTCCTCATCGAATCGGCTACTCTAGGTCGATAACGAAAGTAAGTGCCCACTTACCGTCGTTATTCTTTTGCCAACACAGGAGCAAGCTCGACATGAATCGATATCGCAGACCTGGAATGGTGATGCTGGCGCTGCTGATGCTGGTCATCACGGGCGCCGCGCTGGCACAGGACGACGCTGGCGCTGCCATCGCTGACGGCTTAAATAACCCGCGCCAACTGTTCTACGCCGCCGACGGCACGCTTTACATCGCGGAAGCCGGACTCGCCGGGGACGAATCCATCGAAGGGGATTTCGGTCCCGTGCTGGCGGGTAACACGGCGCGCGTCGTGTCCGTCCCGCCGGAGGGCGGCGAGCCGACAGTCGTGGTCGACAACCTCCCCAGCGCCCAGGCGTTCGAGAACATCGTCGGCGCGAACTCGGTCTACGTGACGGAAGACGGCACGCTGTGGATTGTCATCGGAAACGCTCCCCCGGAGATGGACTATGCCCGCGGCGTGCTGGTGCTGAACGCCAGCGGCGAGGAACAGCGCTTTATCGACTTCCAGGCGATTGAGGAAGCGCAAAACCCGGACGGCGAAGATATCGCCACGAATCCGGTCGACATCGACGTCAGCGCCGACGGCATGATTTACATCATGGACGCGAGCGGCAATGCCCTGTACCGCATGACCGCCGATGGCGAGCCGGAAGTGTTCGCCGTGTGGGAAGAACTCCCGGTGCCCACGTCGGTGTCGGTCGGTCCCGAAGGCGACATTTTCGTGGGCTTTTTGAGCGCCTTCCCCTTCCCGCCGGGCAGCGCGCGCGTGGAGCGCTGGTCGCCCGAAGGCGAGCTGGTGGAAACCTATGAAGGGCTGACGGCGGTGACGGATGTGCTGGCGGCGGACGACGGTACCGTCTACGCGGTCGAGATGTCCGGCTCGTTCGGCGATGCCGGGTGGACTCCGAACGCCGGGCGCGTCCTGAGCGTCTCGGCGGACGGCATCACGCCGCTCGCGGAAGGGCTGAACTTCCCTTACGGGCTGGCGATGGCAGCCGATGGCACGTTGATCGTTTCGATGAATTCCGCCTTTGTCGAGCCGGGAACCGGCGTGGTCGTGCCGGTCAGCAGTGATATGGGCACAGCGCCCGACACCGCGCCCGGCGAGCCTGCCGGGACGCCTGAAGCAAGCGGCTGATCGCACTCTCACCTGACCCTCTGGAGGATCGCTCAATGTCGCGCAGCACAAGGCGGATCATCGTTACGTTAGTCATAGTCGGTGTCGTCGTCGGCGTCGCTGCCGGCGCGTATATCTGGGTTGCGGGCGGTTCCGGCGAGGCGAGTGAAGTCATTAGCGCGCCAACGCTCGACGTCGCGTCGATTTCGGACGCCGGGGACAATGCCAGCGCCACCGCCGAAGCAGCGGACGCGGGCAGCCCATCGGAATCGGCGACGGCGGCGGTCGACAGCGCGGAGGCGGTTCTCTATGAAATCGTACCGGAAGAGTCGGAAGTCCGCTTCCTGATCTTTGAGGAGCTTCGCGGTCAGCCCAACACCGTCATCGGTCGCACGGATCAGGTTGCCGGACAAATTTTCGTCAACTGGGGCGACGTGCAGCAAACGCAGATGGGATCGGTGCGTGTGAACGTTCGCACGATGGTCACCGACGACGAATTCCGCAACCGCGCCATTCGCGGGCAAATCCTGCAGTCGAGCCGCGACGAATTCGAGTTTGCCGAGTTCCGTCCCTCGTCGATTGAAGGCTTGCCGGAGAGCGTTACCCTGGGTACCGCGGTGACGTTCACGGTCAGCGGCGAGCTTCAGGTGCGCGATGTCTCCGCGCCCGCGACGTTCGAGGCGCGCGTGACGCCGATCTCAGAGGATCGCCTGCAAGGGCTGGCGACCGCGC
>CALMDI010000403.1 GCA_937864975.1 uncultured Chloroflexota bacterium
GCCTTTGGCGGGAACCCCGCGCAGGGGTGTCGAGCTGCTCAGGGGGTCGCAGCGAAGGTGCGACCGAAGTTCCCGCCAAAGGCGGGAACCCCGCGCAAGCGAGACGGGGTGGGGTTGCCCGACTAGCAATCACGGTATTATTATATCGCTCGTAAGGGATGTGGTTAATCCCAAATACGCGAGATTCTTAAAGACGATTCGTAAACCAGTCTCTGAACCGCAACGCCACGCATGAATTAAATATTGAGTCGTTGTATCACACTGGGTCGACGTGCGGCTCGACAATCGCGGCGACCTTGAGCATCCACTGCTCGACATCGTCCGCGCCGATGCTCAGCGACCAGCTCGCGCTCAGGCAGGCGTAAGCGTAGGCGAACGCCAGCACGCGCGGCAGGTCGATTTCGAGCGCGTCCGCGAGGATCGCGGCGTTGGTCAGCAGGCGGGTTTCGTTGTGGACGATTTCAGGCATGACCGGATTGCAGAGGGTGTTGGCGCAGTCGTAGGTGCGCTCGCCGACCACGCCTTTCGGGTCGAAGGCAAGCCACCCGCGCGACGACTGCCGGATGTTGCGGTGATGGATGTCGCCGTGCAGCACGCGCGCCTCGCGCGGGTCGGCGAGCAGCCGCTCGGCGAGGGACGCGCCGCGCACGTAGATCGACTCGACGCCCGCTTGCCGGTCCGCCGCCGCTTTCCTGAACAATTCGCGAAACCAGCGATCAAGGAGGAACAATCCGTCGCGCGGGGCGTCCTGCGGAACGCCGTGAAGCTGCTTAATGACCTGCGCGATGATCCGCGTGGCGTTCTCGTCCTCGCCGCGCTCGACGAGCGTCACGAGTTCGTCGCCTTCAGCATATTCCATCAGGTGCGCGCCATCGTCATACCGCAGCAGACGCACCGCCCCATGCCCATCGAAATAGCGCAGCGCCAGCGCGCCGACCTGCTCTTCCGTCTCTGACGGCGACAGCAGCTTGAGGACGACGGTCTCGGCGTCGTGTCTCACGGTGTAGACGTCACTGGTCACCGTCTGCTTGAGAAACCGGGGATTTGAAAGATTCCACGCGGTCAGATAATAGTTCAGCCTGTCGTTGTCGGTCATCGGGGCGATTATAACGCCGACGCGCGAACCTGCGACGGGGTCGGGCGGACGGGGAGTGGGGAATGGCGCGGTGATAAGCACGAGGTGTCACCGCAAAACGGGCGACCGAACCGGTCGCCCCTATGCCGAGCCTGCTCTGGCGCTCGCTTGACTTTCAAGACAGTATCTACGACCTCATGTCCTCATGATTCCCCACTTCCCTCAAGCGCCCCACTTGCGCGGATAGAACAAATGTGCTATGGTATCTGTAAAGCAAGGAGCGAGAGGCGCGACACGATGGAATCACAGGCTGTTGTGGAAAATCTGCATGGCATCCACGGGCTGACCTACCTCCCCAATTACATCAGCGCCGCGGAAGAAACCGACCTGCTCGACATCATCGACCACAAGCCGTGGTCAACCGAGCTTCGGCGGCGCATGCAGTACTACGGCTATCGCTACGACACCAGGCGCCGCACGACAGGCGCGGCGGGGCACGTCGACACGCTGCCGGGATGGCTGCTGGCGCTTGCCGAACGGCTGCGCTGGGATGGTCTCGTCGCCCAGATTCCTGACCAGAGCGCCATCAACGAATACCTGCCGGGGCAGGGCATTGCCACGCACGTCGACTGCGTCCCCTGCTTTGGCGATACGGTGCTGTCGCTGAGCCTCGGCTCGCCGTGCGTCATGCACTTCACGCATACCGTCAATACCGCGCTGCGAATCCCGGCGCTGCTGGAACCGCGCTCGCTGCTGGTCATGCGCGGCGCCGCGCGCGTCAGTGCGGCGCGCCGGTGAGGAAGCTCGAGAGGAACGGCCACAGCCGCCATGTCAGCAAGCCGAAGATGCCGACGACCATGACCAGCGCGTACCAGTACAGGTGGCCGGTCTGCACGAGGCGCACGACGCCGGCGACGACGCCGACCGTACGCGCCGAGCCGTCGATGACGATGCGGTCGATGACGCCGACGTCGCC
>CALMDI010000404.1 GCA_937864975.1 uncultured Chloroflexota bacterium
AGCGCCTCGTCGTCGTAGCTCGCCGCCGAGGGCACGACCGCTTCCAGCGCGGCGCGGTCGTCGGCGCTGAGCGTCTCCATTGCCGCGTAATCTTCCGTCAGCCTGCGTACTTCCGAGCGCTCCAGCGCGCCCAGGTCGGCAATGATCGGTCGCAGCCCCATCAGCGTCTGAATACCCACGTCGGCAATCGTTTCGATCTGGCTGCCGAGCGCGGTCAGTTCTTCGTCGTCCATTTCGGGAAACAGCGCCAGTGTGTTGGCATAGCGCCGCGCCTCGTCAAGGCTCGTCACCAGCGCGGTGATCGTGTTGCTCAGGCGGCGTAATTCCGTCCGGCTCAAGCCGTCGCCGCTGCGCGCAAGCTGCTCGACCAGCGCGAAATCGTCCGGGGAGAGGAGGTCGTTGATCGCCAGCCCGACAGAGCCTTCGACGAGGGCGCTGTAAGCCGTTCCGGCGATGCTCAACCCGCGCGCAAAATTGCCTCCGCCGCCCGTAATAACCATGAATGGAATCGTAATGAGCAGCGCCGTGACAACGGCAAACAGCGGCACGAGGCGCGGCGACAGGCGCAGCCACAGGCGCGAAAAACCGTCCGCGGGCGTCCGGGCGCGCTCAATCACGCATCACCTCACCCGCCGCCTGAGATTTCACGCCCCCCATGAGCAATCCGACGCGCTCGCGGTTCGCTTCTTCAATCGGCAGCATGTCGATAATCTGTCCGGCGAACATGACGGCAACCCGATCCGACAGCGACAGGACTTCGTCCAGTTCCGCCGAAACGAGCAAGACCGCCGTGCCCGCGTCGCGCATTCGCACGATCTGCTTGTGGATAAACTCAATCGAGCCGACGTCCAGCCCGCGCGTGGGCTGCGCGGCGATGAGCAGGTGGTTCGCGCGCGCAAATTCCCGCGCGACAATCGTTTTTTGCTGGTTGCCTCCCGACAGCGCGCCAATGCGCGTGAACACGTCGGGCGTCCGCACGTCGTACTGCGCCACCAGCTTGCGCGCGTGGTCGATGATGGCGCGGTCGTTGGTCAGGATGCCGATGCTGAAGGGCGAGACGTAATAACTTTGCAGCGCGAGATTGTCCTTGACCGGGAAAGCGGCGACCATGCCGTCTTTCTGGCGGTCTTCCGGCACGTGCCCCACGCCCCGCTCGGTGATCGCGCGCGGGCTGGCGTGGGTCACGTCTTTGTCTGCGATGGCGATGTGCCCGCTGAGCGGCGACCGTAGTCCCGTAATCGCCTCGATAAGCTCGGTCTGCCCGTTGCCCTGCACCCCCGCGATGCCGACAATTTCGCCTTCGCGCACCTCCAGCGACACGCCGCGCACCGCCTGCAAGTGGCGGTCGTCCATGACCACCAGGTCGCGCACGATCAGCACCGGCTCACCCGGTCTGGCGGGTGTTTTTTCCACGCGCAGCAGCACTTCACGCCCCACCATCATCGACGCGAGCGATTCCTGCGTTGCCGTCGCCGGGTTGGCATACCCGACGACCTTGCCGCCCCGCAAAACGACGACATCAACGCAGATTTCCAGCACTTCTTTCAGCTTGTGACTGATGAAGATAATACTCACACCGCGCGCCTGAAGCGTCCGCATGATCTCGAACAAGCCTTCAGCTTCCTGCGGCGTCAGCACGGCGGTTGGCTCGTCCAGAATCAAAATATCGGCTTTGCGATAGAGCGCCTTGATGATCTCGACGCGCTGCTGCACGCCCACGGGCAAGTCCTGCACGAGCGCGTCGGGGTCAACTTCCAGCCCGTACTGATCGGAAATTTCGAGGATTCGCCTGCGCGCCGCGCGCCGGTCGAGGAAGAGACCGCGCACCGACTCGTTGCCGAGCATGATGTTCTCAGTCACGGTCAGGACGGGCACCAACTGGAAGTGCTGGTGAACCATGCCAATGCCGAGCGCGATGGCGTCGTTCGGGTTGCGAATGATGACCGGGCTGCCGTTCACGAGGATTTCGCCTTCGTCCGGCGTGTACAACCCGTAGATCATATTCATCAGCGTGCTTTTGCCCGCGCCGTTTTCGCCGAGCAACCCAAGCACCTGTCCCTTGTACAGCGTCAGGTCGATGTGGTCATTGGCGAGCACGCCCGGAAAGCGCTTGGTCAGCCCGCGCGCTTCCAGCACGGGCGCCGGTGAATCCACCATAAAAACGCCTCGAAACTACATTACTGCGTTGGCAATGAAAGTTAATGTTAGGACGAGTATAGCGGGGATTCAGGCGTAATCCCAACGGATCGAAACAGGCAAATGCAGACTTATTCGACGATTCCAGGTAGTTTCCATTCGGTCAGTCCGGCACAATCTCCTGCTGCTCCATCCACCGCTGCAGGATGCCCGCCGCGAAGCGCTGATTAAAGTTGTTTAGTGAGCGATTGCCCAGTGCCTCCGGCAGCGTGCGGGTGAAGGTGCGGCTGCGCTCGTCGCGGTTGAAGGGGACGGTGAAGGCTTTTTTGCGGTAGACCACGTCTCTCGGCAGGTATCGGAGCGCCATCTGACGAAAGACGTGCTTTTCGAGCGCCAGTCCAAGCTTCGACTCGCGCGACAGCGCCAGCCGGTGGCGCAGCGGAATGCCCAGGCAGAACTCGACCAGATCGACGTCATAGTACGGGTTCGAGATGCGAATGTTCCGCCGGATCGCGGGCTGCGACAGAACTTCGCCGTCCGAAGGTGTATGCACCAGCAGCATTCCGGCGAGGGTGATCAACTGGATCGGCGTCAGCGCTTCGGGATCATACGGCAGCGGCAGCGCGGGATAGCGCGCGGGGTCAATTACCTGCGAGAACGACAGGTAATTAAGAACGACGTCGTCATAGCGCTGCGACCGGTGCAGCCGCGACCTCAGCGCGCGCGGGAGGGCGTTCAGCAGGACGGTGTTGTACTGCGCGGGAACGGAACAGGTCATCGTGTCGCTGTTCTGTCCGAAAAACACCTGCTGCTCCCCGGCAATCGGCGTATTCAGCCACAGGCTCGCCACGCCGAGGGCGGTGGTGGTCGCGTGCGGAATGCCGTAAAGTTCCGGCAGGGCATGATAAAGCGCCGGGTAGCGCTCGGTTTCCAGCAGGTCAAGCGACTGCCGGCGCGCCCCTATCGTCGCGGCGTTCTGTTTGGAATAGGCAATCTCAGAGCTTCCGCTGCCCCACGGCGCGGACGTGTAGGCGTTGACTTCAACGCCGAGGTCGCGCAGGTGAATGCCGATCAGCGCCGAATCGATCCCACCGCTGAGGTACAGCCCGACCGTCTCGTGCCGGACGAGCCGTTCCATTGCCGTCTTGAACAGCGCCGCCGCGCTGTCCGTAAGCGCGCGGCTGGACGTTGCCAACGGGATGGGATGCGGCTGGATACGATACTGGTAGACGGTCTCTGTCCGCCCGTTGGGCATGAGCTTGATAACGGCGCCGGGTGGGACAATGCCAATGCCCTCGATCAACGGCATCAGGCGCGGCGTGCCCAGACTCAGGAACGCATTGACGCCATCGGGATTCAGGCGGTCGCCGGGACGAACCAGCTCGGATAGATGCGTCGACCACCGCGCGCCGTCTTCGCTGATCCGGTAATACAGCGGCACGATGCCGAGATGATCGCGGATGGCATAGGTCGCGCCGTCCTGCTCGTAGACGAAGGCGAAACTGGCGTCGCGCCGCCGCGTTTGGAACAGCCGCGTGAAGTCGCCGTCCGCGATGTCCTCCGCGTTGAAGTTGTAATTGAGGAGAACGTTCACAAATCTGACCTATTCGTAAAGCGTCCGCAAGCGCTGGTACATCTTTCGCTCCGAGAGGACGTCGGTGTTGTCGCTGATCTGGTCGACGCCGCCGATATACAGCGGCAACCGCTTCACCGCCTCGTCCTGAATCGCGTCGCGGATTGCCTCGACAAACTGCCCTGAATGAATGACGAGATAAGGACGGTTGTGAAAGCGCGAAACCTCGGTGTGCAGCGGCGCGGTGATGCCCAGCGCGTTATGCATTCGCGCCGCCTCGCGATAAGCTTCGGACAGATGGGCTTCCCGCGCGTGCCAGTCGCTTGCCCTCAGCGCCGCCTGAAACACGGGCGTCAGCCGCGGCGCGCAGGCGAGTCGGCTGAACGCCGTGCCGAACCATTTGCTGTAGGGCGCGTAGCGCTTCTCCATCAGGAAGCACAGCCGCATCAAGTCGCGCGCCAGCCGCGCCGCGAGGACTTGCGAGCCAAGCTCGTCGCCCACGTCGCCCGTGCGCCCGACGAACGGCTCGTCCTGATCGATGCGCCGCCACTGCGCCGCCAGCAGGTAAAGCCACACGTCGTGCGGGTAGTAGGCGAATTTCTCGCGCATCGCCGTGAGTTCGCCGGTCGTGTCGTGATACACACGCCCCGCCGTCACGGTGAGCAGGCGTTGTTCCGGCAGCGTCAGCCAATCGACGGGGGTCAGCTCGCGGGTCGGATCGACGTTCAACTGCTGCCGGAAAAAGCTCTCGACGGTGAAAACGTCCACGCGATGCTTCATCGGCGCGCTGTCGTCATCCTCGAAATGCAGGATGCCGGGTTCTTCGACCGATTCTCGAAAGCTCGTCGCATAGCCTCGGACGCGGCGCGGAAGCTGATCGCGCAGCGCGGCGTGGATCGCCTCCGCGTAATGGGCTGCATCGCTCGCGGAGAGAAACAGCATTACGCGAGGACCCCAGTGATGGTCGCGTGACAGCGGCGTGTCATAGCCGAGCACTTCCGAGCCATTGCCGAGCAGCGCCGCGCCGTACGGAAGCGCCGGTAATTGGCGCTCCAGAATAGGTTTGACCGCTTCCTCGTAAAAGATGCCGGATAGCTCAAGACCGGGAATAAACTCAGGCATGGCTGGCTGCATCGTCGCGTCCTCACCGTGTGACCGCTCTAGGATAGTCGGGGATGGCGGTTTGACCAAACCCGCCGAGCCGATACACTAGCGTCGCAGGTAACGATGGGAGTATCAAATGGATTGGATGGAGGCGCGGGACACGCTGCTGCGCGAGTTGGTGTCCTATCCGCGGCTTGGCGTGGTGACCGATATGGATGGCACGATCAGCCCAATTGCGCCAAAGCCCTGGGAAGCCCACGTGACACCGCGCAACCGCGAGCTGCTGGCGGCGCTGCACGAATGTATCTCGTTGGTGGCGGTCGTTTCCGGGCGTGGTGTGGAGGACTTGCGAACACAGGTCGGGCTGCCGGAACTCACCTACGTCGGCAATCACGGGTTGGAACGCTGGGAAGACGAGCAGGTGAAGGTCATGCCGGAAGCCGCAGCCTATCGCCCGGCGCTGGAAGCGGCGCTGCGCGAGATCGAGCCGCTCAGTGTGCCGGGGGTGTGGATTGAGGACAAGGGCGCGACGGCGTCGATCCACTACCGGCAGGCACCCGACCCCGCGAAAGTGCGGGCGGCGCTCGGCACCGTCATCCAGCAAATCGCCGCGCGACACGGCTTAGCCTTTTTTGAGGGGCGCATGATCTTCGAGCTGCGTCCCCCCGTGGAGCTTCACAAAGGTACGGCGTTCCGGCAGTTAATCGAGGATTATCACCTCGACGCCGCCGTGTTTCTGGGCGATGACACGACGGACGTGGACGCCATGCGCGTCGCGCGGGCGCTGCGTGCCAGCGGCGACGCCTATACGCTGGCGGTCGGCGTCGATGTGCCCGGCACGCCGGAGTCGGTACGCGAGACGGCGGACGTGCTCGTGTCCGGCGTATCGGGCGTTGAAGCCTTCCTGTCGTGGCTCCTGAGCGCCTGCAACGCATCTTCGACCTGATGGGCGAACCAGTCGGTCACACCGTGGCTCTGGACGATGCCGCGCAGCCTTTCGGCGTGACGCCTGCGCTCGTCCGCGGGCATCGTCAGCGCGCGGTGCATCGCCTCGGCGGTGCTGTGAATGTCGTACGGCGAGATGGTGAGCGCTTCATCGCCCAACTCATAAAACGCCCCCGCCAGTTCAGACAGGATGAGCACGCCGTCCTTCTGGTTGACGAGCGCGCCTTCCTTCGCCACCAGATTCATGCCATCCGCGACCGGGTTCACCAGCAGGACGTGGTAAAGCTGCATCGCGGCAATTGCCCGCGCATAGTTGTTGCCGATGATCGTCCGCACGGGTTCCCAGAGATCATCGCTGAAATCGGCGTTAATCATCGCCGCCGCCGCCATGATCTCCTGAAGATAGGTCTGATATTCACCGACCTCCATGCGCGACGGCACCAGCAGTTGCAGCATTTTCACCTTGCCGCGATGCTCCGGGTGCGCTTCCAGCAGCGCCCGGTAGGCGATCAGCCCGCGCAGAATGTTCTTGCTCGGCTCGATTCGGTCGGTGCGTAAAATCAACTGGTTATCGCCAATCGTATGCAGAAGCTGCGCCTTGAGCAGGCGCGTTTGCGGCTCGTGCGCCAGCGCCTGAACTTTGTCGACGTCAATCGTAATGGGATAGGCGCTCGCATAGACCCGACGTTCCCGGTAGTCCAGAAATTCACGACTGCCATGAGAATGCGCGTCTTCCAGATAGAGGCGGCAGGTCTGAATGAAGTTGAAGGCGTCTGTTTTCGTCTGGAAGCCGACACGATCCGATTGCAGCAGGCTTTCGAGCAGCGCGCGCCGCATGGGAACTGGCAGGACGCGCCACGCATCGGGACCGGGCCACGGAATGTGGATGAACGGCTGAATCTGGACGCCAGCCCCAAGCCGCTCGCGCAGGAATCCCGGCACGAGGTAGAGGTGGTAATCCTGCGGAAAGATGATCAAGGGGCGGTCGGTCTGTGGAATGCTCTCGGCGATGGCGTCGGCAAACTGCCGGTTGACCGCGACGTAGCCTTCCTCCCACGCTGCCCAGGTTTCGCGCGTAATCAGCGGATGGCGCGGGGAATCCCACAACTCGTGCTGGATAAACCACAGCAGCGGGTTCGAGATGACGTTGTAGTACATTTTGTAGCGCCGCCGGTCGGGGGTAATCATCTTCAGGCGCATGTTGCCCACCTGCTGCGGCTTGCCCTCGTGGCGCTGCGCCCATTCCTGATCGTCTTTGCTCAGCGCCGCCGAAATCCACAGCACGTCGTTGGTTTCCGCCAGCGCCGCCAGCGCCGTGACCAGACCGCCTTCACCGCGTTTGGAAGCGACTTGATCGTTGGGCTTGTGTTTGAAGGCATAAGGTCCCCGGTTGGACGCAATGACGATCAAAGGCTCAGCGCCCGAACGCCCCGCGCTGGACGTGGGTGCGTTGGTCATCGTTGGCTCCTCTCAATCTCGGACGTTGTTCCCGCGGCGTTGAGGATGGGAACAAAGACAACTGCTGGATGATATCTGGCTTGAAATACGTAAAACGAGGGAAATACCCGCGTATTCCGAATTTAGAACTTACTATGTAAGCTCGTGAATTTCAACCCTTCAGCGCCGATGATAGCCTGTTTGACAGGCATCGATTGTTATTGCATGATCTCTACAGGAAATCTTAATCGTTCTTAGAGCGTATGGCGGGTCACGAGTCGCTGCGCGTTTGATGTGGGTGGCGAATGCGCTTGATGTGGGTGCTGGTGGGCACGACGCTGATCGAGCCGTCAATCTCCAGCACCACCATCTCGACCTCGCTCACCTCGGCAAATCCATGCTCGCGCAGGGCGGCGTGCAGCGTGTCCTCGTCGATGGCTTCGCGCTTCAGCGCCGCCGGCTGAAGCTCGCCGTGCAGCACGAGCACGGTGGGCGTGCCCTGCAACAGCCGCCGCAGGCGCGGCGAGCGCAGCCGTAACGTGGCAACCAGCACGTTCATCGCGACGAGCGTGCCGCCCGCCACCAGCCCGCCGACAATCGAGACGTCCGCGCCGACCATGGAGCTTTGGACGGCGTTTGCCAGCAACAACAGCAGCACCAGGTCAAAGGCGTTCATCTGCCCGATCTCGCGCTTGCCCGATAGGCGTAACGCGATCAGGACGAGGAGATAGACGAGCGCGGCGCGGAACATAATTTCGAGAACTGGCTCGCCGAGGTTGAGGAGGTTACCAGGTGACATAGTCGGGATTTCTAAGCTTCACTTTCGAGTGCTTTACGCAGCGTTAAAAACACCTCTTTAATAGAATCGCTGACGGCACTCTCTGGCTCAGCGAGCAGCAACTGTTGATAGGTTTCAAGGTATATTAGTCGAAGTCGGTGGAAAAGGTGTAGGAAATGTCTCAGAAAACTGAGACAGTCGAGAATGACAACTTCTACTCCTCCAGTGCGCTCGTAGACCGAGGCAGCATATTTACTTACCCCTTCTTCGATGACATCCGTAGTAATAAAGATATAGTTGTCAACTGCCCTCTCTAAATGAGCGATCTTTTGTAATCCACGTTCAATATCCTCTATCGTGACTTGGCGTGTTTTCATCTCATAGCATGTGACGATTCTGTCGTCATTAATCAAGGTAATCTCTAAGTCACCAAGCGCCCCTGTTTGCTCATCTGCGGCATTATGCGAATGTAAGGGAAGGATACGCTCCCCTAAATAGGCGGAAGCACACTGGTAAGCTGCCGCTACAACGAGAACGGGAAGCCGACTTGTCCCTTTTAATTTGATGTGCTGCCCGATGAGTTCAATTATTTGCTCGGTGGATAAAGGGATGCGATCTTCAGAGGCAGCTAAATCCGCTAATAAACTTTCCATTCTTTGAATTTTTTCGTCTCTTACGGTGAGGAGACAACGCACCACTTCAGCCAGGAGAACAGCCGCTGAGATACGTGCTGCATACACATCGTCCAGG
>CALMDI010000405.1 GCA_937864975.1 uncultured Chloroflexota bacterium
CCACGCGCGCGTTCATCATCGCCTCGCGCATGGCGGGCGTGGGAACCGTCACCGTATCGCTGCGAAAATCGATCACATCCATCATCTGCCTCGTGCGTTCTGTTGCTCGATAGTAGTTGCGAAAATAGGGCGATGCAAGGGCTTGTTGTGCACCCTGCTTGACAAATCCGAAATCGGCGAATATGCTTATTCTGATTATGCGTTTAAACGCATAAAGAGAATTAAACAGCACTGCCGTAAGGATCGCGATGCCTGAGACCAATCCCATCCTCGCGCCGCAGGTCGTCCCGATTTCGTTTGGGCTGGAGCCTGTCGTCAATGCGCTGGAAAGCCTGTCGCTGCTCACGCACGTCGAGGCGCTTTCCGGTCTCGGCGAGTGGGTTTTACACACCAGCGCTGATCTGCCTGACGAGGTTCGCCGACACAACGATCTGGTGATGATCGCGTTCGACATGCTGTTTTATCACGAAAGCACGCTTGCCAGCCAATCGGTGACCTTTCCCGACTACATCGACCTCCTCTCCCGGCAGGACGCGACGGCGCTGCGCGATACGATCATCAACAGGGTGGTCGAGCTTCCGGGGCATCATCCCGACATTCCAAAACCGGAGGGCGACCTCCCCACGGCGGACGATTTGCTGTCGGATCGCGACCGCTACATGGCGCACATGGCGATGTGCTGGAGGGAGCTAAGCGAACTGCCTGAATTGCTGGTCGAGGCGCACCGTTATCTAACCGACCCCCCGGCGCTGAAGGGGATGATCGTCTCGCACCTGCGGCACATGTGGACACAGTATCTGGCGGACGAGTGGGAGCGGGTGCTGCCGATGCTCGAAGAATCGGTGGCGGCATTTGAGACGATTGACTATTCCGGGCTGACGCCGCTGGAAGCCATTCGCGCCGTGACCGGACGCGACGTGCGCGGCATCTGGGACGAAAAGCTGGCACAGAGCCAGCACCTGACCTTCGTGCCGTCCGCGCATATCGGTCCGTATCTCGGCGGGTTCAAACTGGGCAGTACCATGCGGATAGTGTTCGGCGCGCGGCTGCCGCGCGGCGCGCAAGCCATGTCGTCGGCGCTCAGCCGCTCCGAACTGCTGGTGCGCCTGAACGCGCTGACGGACGAAACGCGGCTGCGCATTCTCGAACTGCTGACGAAGCACGAGGAACTCTGCGCGCAGGACATCATCGAGCGGCTGGACGTGAGCCAGTCGAGCGTATCGCGCCACCTGAGCCAGTTGAGCGCGACGGGCTACATCACCGAGCGGCGGCGCGAGGTTGCCAAGTGCTACAGCCTGAACACCGACCGGGTCGTCGACACGCTGCGCGCGTTGACGAATTTCCTCTCTCGTCAGTAACCGCGTGCAGCAGAGATAGGGGTAACCCCATGTGGAACGGCGACTGGAAACTCGTTCAACTCGATCAGGAGCGACGTGAAGACATGAAGCGCGAGGCGGCGCGCGCCCGAAGGATTCGCGAGGTGCTTGCCGACGACGGATGGGTACGGCTGTACGGACCGCTGCTGGCGCGCGTTGGCGTGGGGCTGGTCACCTGGGGTGTGCAGCTACAGCGGCGCTATGGCAGGTGGGAAACCGCCCTCCACGACATGGGCGAGCTTCGACCGCTGCCGCTGGCGATGAAGGAGAAGACGCCCTAGCCGCCGAGCCGCCGGGTTGCGCTACAATAAACTTGGAGCGTAATCATGACGATCATCACCGTCGAGCATGTCAGCAAGCAGTTCGAGCAGTCGGTCGGCGAAGGCACGCAGACGGTGACAGCGCTGCACGATGTGTCGCTGAAGGTCGGGTCGGGCGACGTGCTGGCGATCCTCGGTCCATCCGGCTGTGGAAAATCCACTTTACTCCGCATCATTGCCGGTCTGATCGCCCCGGATAAGGGCGACGTGTTGTATGACAACGTGTCGCTGCGGCAAATTCCGCTGAAAGATCGCGGCATTGGCATGGTGTTTCAGGATCACGCGCTCATGCCGCATTGGGAGTCGGGGAAAAGCGTTGGCTTTTTCCTGTGGCTGCGCCAGCGCGAGCACGAGGTGCCGGAGCGCGTGCATCGCATCGCGCAGATCACCGGGGTCGGCATCGAGCAGTTATTGGAGCGCAAGCCGAGCCATCTTTCGGGCGGCGAGCAGCAGCGGGTGGCGATTGCCCGCGCGCTCACGCGCGACCCGCGCGTGTTTCTGTTCGACGAGCCGTTTTCGAACCTCGACGCCAAGCTGCGCGCGGAAGCGCGCGTCGAGCTGAAACGCCTGCTGCACGAATTCCCCGTGACTTCGATTTACGTGACGCACGACCAGCATGAAGCGACCGCGCTCGCGCCGCGCATCGCCGTAATGCGCGAAGGGCACATCGAGCAGGTCGGCACCTATCGCCATCTGTACGAAAATCCGATCAACCTGTTCGTCGCCACATTTATTGGCGTCATCCCCATCAATCTGTTTCAGGGCAGCGTTCGGGATTCGCGCTGGCATGGCGAGTATTTTGGCGGCTATTCCGTGCGTAAGGATATTCCCGACGGCACGCGCCTGACGCTGGGTGTGCGCCCGGAGTCCATTTCGCTGACGCCTGCCGAAACTCAGGATGCCAGTGTCGAAGAAGTCACGCCGTATTTTGCGGAGCGGTTTCAACTGGTGACGGTGCGCGCCGGACGCGAGCGCTGGGCGCTGACCCTGCCACCGGAGACGCCGGTAGCCGTCGGGGATGCGTGTCGGTGCGCGCTCGACACGCAGGCGCTGCTGTTCTTCGACACACGCACGGGCACGCGGGTTGGGTAATAGCGTTCAGCTGTCAGCCGTCAGCTTTCAGCGAAAGAAAAAGAGTTAACGCAGAGGCGCAGGGAAATTCTGCGCGCACTTGCGGCGGACTTTCTTAGTCGAAGGCGATCAGCGGTGCGAGGTTTTCCAGAAGCTGCGGACCGATGCCTTCGACGGCGTCGAGGTCTTCCAGCGTCACAAAGTCGCCGTTCGCCGCCCGGTAATCGAGGATTGCCTGCGCCAGTACGGGACCAACGCCCGGCAGCGCTTCCAACTCCTCGAACGTCGCGGTATTGACGCGGACAACCGCGCCGCCGCCCGGCGTTGGCAGCGCGGGGTTCGCCTCGCCCAGGCGCGGAACGTGTACCTGATCGCCGTCGCGCAGCACCCCCGCCATGTTGACCAGCGCGAGATCGGCGTCCGAGGCGGCGCCCCCGGCGGCTTGCACTGCGTCCGCGACGCGGCTATCGGGCGGCAGCGTCAGCATAGCTCCGGGCTGCAAAACTGCCCCGGTCACGTAAATGGTGATCGGGGCAGGGGTTCCCTCTGGCAGTCGAGTTTGCGTCGGCTGCGGTGGGATAATGGTGATCCGCACCGGCGCTGGACGAGTCGCCAGCAGCAGCAAAATGCCGCCGAGAATGGCTGCCGCGACGAGCAGGAATGCGATGACTGTCGCGCGGGGCGACGGCTCGGACGGCGTTTCCACGACGGGTTTACTCGATGACGACGGCGGTGCCGTTGGCGGTCACCATGAGCATACTGCCGCGTCCTTCGCCAAGCTCGACCGCGGAGTATTCGAGGTCGACGCCGATGACCGCGTTCCCGCCCAACTTTTGAGCTTCTTCGGACATCTCGCGCAGGGCGATTTCCTTGCCCTTACGCAGCGAGCCTTCGTAAGCGCCCGACCGACCGCCGATGACTTCCGTGATATTCGCCAGAAAGTCCTTGATGAAATTGCCGCCCATAATCGCTTCGCCGGTGACGATGCCCAGGTATCTGGTCACGCGGCGTCCTTCGACAACATCGGTTGTGGTCACCAGCATTGCGAGCCTCCATCGTTGAAGCACGGTTGCAGAGCAAAACTATAGTCGGCTAGGCGCGGTCTTTCAAGCGCCGCACGAATTTTAATGCCGACCACGTCTCGTCGACGGCAGCGACCTTCACGTCGACCAAGCCGTGTGCCAGCCCAATTTCGCGGATGACGTTCTCATCCAGATCGGTCGGCGCCTTCGCGGAACGTTTCCGCCACGAGATCCACAGGCTGCCCGCCTGTTCCAGCGCCAGCTTGAGCCGCGGGAAGTCCGCGATCAGGTCGCCGCGCGAGTCGGCAAAGTAGTGAATCAGGTCGCACGGCTCTTCGAGCGCGTTCATGATCGCCACGCCCGCCGGCAGCTCGCCAAGCAGGCTGAAATAACCTTCCGGCGTGTTGAGCAGGGCAATTCGCATATTGGGTTTCATGCCGAGCTTGTCTGCCAGCGGCTTGCCGGAATAGCCTGCCGTCATGCCTTTTCGCCGGTAATCGTCGTGGTACGGGGCTTCCCGGTCGCGGCGTCGTAGACGATCAGCGACTCTTTAAACAGCGTCTGATTCGGCACCAGAATCCGGTTCCCTTCGGCTTGCAGAGTCGTGTAGCGCAGGTTGATGTCCTTCACCACGCCTTCGTTCCCGGCGACCTTGATCCGGTCGTCAACGCCGAAGGGCTTGTAAACCAGAATCAGGATACCCGCCAGCGTGTTCGCCACGATGTCTTGCAGGGCAAAGCCGAGCGCGAAGCCGGTTAAGCCAAGCCCCGCCACCATCGCGGCAACGTTGATGCCGAGCGTGCCGAGCGCCGTAATGATGCCGAATGCCAGAATTGCCAGCCCAACCACATCTTCCATCAGGCTGAGCACTTCGACCGCCAGGTTCGCCTTCGTGCCAACGCGGCGAATCACACCGCGCAGAAGCTTGGAGAATGCCCAGAAGATCAGGAAGATCACAAGGCTCGCAAGTAAGGCGGGGATAAATAAGATGACGTTGGCGCGGAGAGTTTCGAGGCTCTGTTC
>CALMDI010000406.1 GCA_937864975.1 uncultured Chloroflexota bacterium
AGAGCGCGTTCGGCGGTCGTGCGGTGTTCATGCGCGCCGCCAACGGCGAGAACCATCACGACCTCGGCCTGTTCTCTGTAGGGCCGGACGCGCCACGTCCGTCCCGCGGCTCCGTCGGGCTGTACCACCTCGCGTGGGAGGTCCCGACGATCGATGACCTCGCCGCTGCGGCGAAGACGCTGTCGGACGAGCGAGCCATGGGTGGCGCGTCCGACCACGGCGTCAGCAAGTCGCTGTACGGCGTGGATCCCGACGGGAACGAGTTCGAGATCATGTGGCGCGTCCCGCGCGAGGCATGGGGCGAGTTCGAGAACAAGGGGGCGGTGATGCCCCTCGATCTCGACGCCCTCTCTCCTGGCGCGCGCGCTCGTTCGCCCGCCGGAACCGGACGGGGACGCGCCGCCGTGGAAACTCACGCGCGCCAATCTGCCGCTGCTGGGTATGGTCGCCGTGTGCTGCGTCGTCGTGCTGGCGGTGGGCGTCGAACGGGCACAGTTCCGCTTCAGCGGCTACGAAGACCAGACGGTGTTTGTCGAGCTGGCTGATTGGCTCGCGAACGACCCAACCGACCCTGGCTTGCGTTCGCGCCGCGTGGGCGTCGTTTCGGGCGATACGCGCTGGGATACGGATGGCTGGACGTACACGCACGCCGCCTGGGTATGGACGAGCGGCGTCCCGGCAGCGGAACTGATCTGGTTTCGACTCACGCCGCTGTTCGTGTGGGCGGCGCCGCTGGCGGTCTTTGCCCTCGCCTATGAAGTCACGCGGCGCGAGGAAACGGCGGCGTGGTCAACCGCCGCCCTCGTCATCTTCGGGTTGATGACGGTCGACAGCCTGGTTTACTACCCGACGACGATCACATTTGGGCAGTTCGCCCTGTTTCAGGTCAATACGCTGCGTACGCTCGCCACCGCGCTGATGACGCCGCTGGCGCTGATGACCGGACTCGCCTATCTGCGAGCGCCATCTCATCGGCACCTTCTGCTGCTCCTGGTGGCGGGTCTGGCGCTGGCGAGCCTGCATCCACGCCAGATCATCATTCTGCTTTACAGCATAGGCGCAGCAGCGGTGCTGGTGTCGGCGGCGCAGCCGACGAGGGAACGCCTGCGAAGGCTGGCGCTGCTCGCCGCGGCGCTCGCGCTCCTCATTGCGCTGCCGCTGGCGCAGCGAATGAACCGACCGTTTCTGGCGATCATGAGCCAGACGACGATTGAAAATGAAGCGGAGCGCGCGGTCGAAGGCGACGCGGACAACCCACGCACGAGCCTGCTGTTTCTGGACGCGCCGGTTCTCGGCAGAACCTACATCATCGACCCCGCGTTCATTTTCTATCATCCCGCCCTCGCCGCCGCCGTCGCGCTCGCTCTGCTGATCGCGCTGCGCTGGCGCGGCAGTCTCGCGGCGCAGTACGTTGCCGCCTCGACAGGAGCGACGCTGGCGCTGCTGTTCGTGCCGGGACTCGCGGCGCTGTTCGCGAACCTCGTTTCGCCGGATCTCGCGCCGGGCATCGTCTTTGGTATTCCGGTGGCGCTGATTTTCGGCATCAGCATCGACGCCGCGCTCGCGTGGCTCTGTCGCGCGAACCTGCGGCTCGCCGTGCTTCAATCCGCGGCAGCGCTGGTCGTGATCGCCGTCATCGCTTTCCTGCTGTTCGAGCCTGTACCCATTCCTGCCAGCGCCCGCGACCAGATTCGCGCGTCCAACCTCATGCAGGCGGGGCGCGACATGCAGCCGGCAGACCGCCTTTTGATCGAGCGGCTGCGCGACCTGCTGCCGCGCAACCAGGTGAGTGTGGTCTTAACACCGGATCGTATCGCCAACTACGTCGTCGAGAGCATCCCGCGCACGCTCGTCACCGGGGGGCGCGACAGCGGCAATCGAACGGCAGCCCAGACCCGCCGCTTTCATGAACTGGCGTCGGATTACCCGCCCTGGCTGGACGACCGCGACAGTCGGTTCCTCAACCGCTGGGGCGTGACGCACATCGTGGTCGAAGCCGACAACCCACGCCTGACGCAGCTCCTGCTCGAACCTGAGCGCTTCGACCTGCTCGATACTGTCGCCGGGTACACCATTTTCCGCGTCGCTTCGACGCAGCCCCGCGTCGAGGACTCGCTCTACAGTGGAATGACGTATTTCTACCGCCGCCAGCAAAACCGGCGCTGGGCGCAGCCGGGCTTCGATTTACAGCAGCCGGGCAACCCCGAAGGCTGGGCGTCGATCATCGCCCAGGCGGAAGGGATCGACGGCGAGTCGGCGCTCGTGGCGCGCGCGTTCAGCAGCCTGATGCTGGGCGACGACGCGGCGGCGCTGCCGCTGTGGCAGCAGCTTCACGACGCACATCCCGATATTCCCCTTGTGACCGAAGCGCTGGCGCATACCCTGCTCGCGCTCGACCAGCCCGACGCCGCCGCCGACGTACTGCTCGCAGCGCTCGAACGACCGGAAACGGCATCGCGCGTGCTTGCCGCGCGCGCCCTCATCACCGCCGACTTCTTCTACCTGCTCGACGCGGACGAGCGCCGGCGCGTGATCGCCACGGCGGAAGCCGACGCGCTGGTCTGGGATCAACTGGCGGTACGCGACCAGCCGGACGCGACCCGGTCGCGGGTGGCGCTGCTCCTGAGCGCGGGCGAGTTCGATTCGGCGGCGCGATGGCATGAAGCCATCCCAGGACCCGAAGTGACGCCGCAAGACCTCGTCACGCGCGCATCGCTGGCGCTGGCGAAGGGAGATATCGAGCGCGCGCTGGCGCTGTTGCAGCCTGCCACCGACGCCGACTGGATCGCGCCGAACGCGCAGGTCCACCCCGACCGCTGGCAGAACAACATCGCGGCGCAGACCTACTATTTGCTGGTGGGAGACCTCGCGCGGCGTGACGGACGGCTTGGCGATGCCGAGGCAGCCTTCCGACGCGCGATAGAAGCAGGTTCGCTGTGGGCAGGACGCTATTTTCTGGCGCAGACCCTGACGGCGCAGGGGAATACCGAGGAAGCGGCGGCTCTGTCTGCACAGCTTGCCGCGGACTGGCAAGCCGCATACGACAGGTCCATGCCGGAGCTTGTTTCTTTACTGACCCTTGTTGATAATGGCGCAGTGTTCGTCACGGACGCACAGGTATCACAGGCTGAGGCGGCGAACACCGTCACCGTCACTGCCACCTATGGCAGCCTGCATGGCACGCCCTACCCGGCGCGCGAATGGCGTATCGCCGTCTTAAATCCAGACACCGGTTCTTTCTACGCGGAAGTGACGGTCGCAGGAGTGTATATTCCGGGCGCGCTGGTTCGCGCGTCGATGACGCTGAACCTGCCCGACGATTTGCCGCCGCTGACTCGCGCCCTCGTCTACATCGAGCCGCGCTACGACAACCGAGTTACCTTTGGCAGCCTCATCACGCCTGTCGTTCTCAACCGTCCCGCCAGTGCAATCCCCAGCGCGAATGCGCTTCCGGTCGACGCCGCATTGGGTGACCTGATGTCACTGGTCAGTTTCGACGCCGACGCCGACGCGGACAAGCTGCGACTCACCCTTTACTGGCAGGCGAGCGCGCCTGTCCCCGCCGATTTTCAGGTGTTCGTTCACGTGCTGGACGCCGCGGGGAATATTGTGGCGCAGCGCGATACCGCTCCCGTAAATGGCGCGTACCCGACGAGCCAGTGGCGCTTCGATACCCTCGTCGAGGACACACACCAATTCGTCTTCGACCCGCCGCTGACGCCGGGAGCCTATCGCGTCGCCATCGGACTTTATGATGCTGTCGATCAACGGCGGCTTCCGGTCGGCACTGCGGCGTATCCCGTTAGCGACGACCGGCTCATCCTGTACGAGTTCGTGGTCGAATAGGCGGCTTCAGCGCACGGTGATGCGCGTCGGCAGGACGCCAATCGTTCCGTCGAGGACTTCCGCGCCAGTCACGGGAAGATCGCGCGGCGTCATCGTGTCGTCAAAAAAATAGACTTTGACCCACAATTGATACTCCCCCGGCGGCACGTCCGGCGGCAGACGGAGCGCGCGGTTATCCCACAATGGCACGCCGGGCTGCCAGGCGCTCGTCCGCTCAAAATCGCCGCCGGGACGCGAATCCCAACCCTGCGCCACGGGCGAGCCGTCCGCCGCGCGCAGGAACCACGCCACGCGATAATCCCGGTCGACTGGCTCGGTCGCCTGCCACTGGAACGAGATCGGCAGCACATCCCCCGCCGTAAAGCTCGTTCCGCGTGGCAGCGTATAGCCGACCAGCCGCAGAGCATCCCCGTACACGAGATCGGTCTGCGTTTCCGCCCCGAAAAATCCGGCGGGATCGGGCGCGTCGGCGGTACTGTACTCGATTAAGCGCACGGTCGGGTCGGGCGGCGCGGTCTGGATCACCCGAATCGGGTAGTAATGCTGCGCCATAAACCGCTCCACCGGGCGCACCGCCCAGGGAAAATCCGGTCCCTTGTTTTCCAGCAGCCACAACCGGTCTTGCCCATCTGCCAGGCTGTGGATCAGCGGAATCGTCAGATGCGTGAGCAGCAGGTCGGGATTATCGGATTCGATTTCCGGCGGCTGGCTCTCGCTCGGTCGGTCGCCCGGCTGCGTGGGCAGCCCCACGACCCGCGCGCCGTCGAGGCTGCCGTAGTTGAGAAAGAAATTCTGGTATTCGGGGCTGCTGAGCAGCAGCACATCCCCCGGCGCGGTTTCCGCCGCAATGATCGACCGCATCGGGAACAAGCCCGGTCGGTCAGAGGCGTAGAGTGGATCGCGGTAAACGGCGCGCAAGCCAGCGCCGACCGCCAGCAGCCAGAGCAGCGCCGGAACCGCCGCCAGCCCCACATCGCGCCGTGAGAGCTGTCTGTGTCGCAGGACGATCAGAACGCCGACGCCGCACAGCAGCGCCAGCCCGATAAAGGCGTAGGGGAAATTCGGCACGCCCGCCCGCGCCCAGACGACGTTGAGCGGATAGCCGCGCGTCCACAACACCGGCACGATCACCCAGCGTAAATACTGAGCGACGTTCAGCCCGCCGCCCCACTCGATTAAGCCCTGCGACTCGCGCACGGGCAGCGCGGCGACGTAGTCGCCCCATGCGAGCGTGACACCGCTCAACTGCACCCACAGACTGTAGAGCATGAGCAGCAGAACGCCGCTCGCCAGCAGGCGCGGCACTGGCGGGCGTGTGAGGCGTTCGAACACGGGCAGAGCGCCGAGGACGAGAAACGGCACGACGGGTACCAGAAAGCGCGGCGGGAGGGACAAGCCGCCGAACCAGAAGCCGCCGCTGGACGCCGCGTAGCCAACGGCAAACGCCAGCAGCATCAGGACAACCGCCACAGCATAGCGCGCATTTCCACGCCGCCACAGCAGCCACGTGCCGGGCAGCGCCAGCAGCGTCACGGGGGATGTGCCCCAGATGCTGCCTCCGATACTGAAGAGGTAGGTGTGCAGCGCCGTCCCGAAATACGCGCCGGAACGTTCCAGCAGACGCGCGAGGGGGTTGTAGCGCCCGCCGACGCCGAGGGCGTCCCCGAAAACTGCCAGCCCCACGAAGATCAGCGCCACGAGCGCCGCCACTCCCACGACACGCAGCAGAATACGCCGCTCGACGCGCCGGACGCGCGGCAGGGCGATGACCAGCAGCGCCGGAAACGCCAGCGCCGACGTCGCCTTGACCAGCAATACCGCGATGAACGCCGCAATCAGCGCCGCCGTCAGCCCCACCGAACGGCTGCCTGCTGCGCGCCAGCGCTCCGCCAGCAGCGCGGCGACCAGCAGCGTCAGCCCCGCCAGCGGCTCTCGAAAAAGGGACTGGCTGTACGTCCACCAGATCGTGAAAC
>CALMDI010000407.1 GCA_937864975.1 uncultured Chloroflexota bacterium
CCACCGAAGTTGAGCCGTTTGACGACGTGCTCTTTGCCATTGATGCCGACGACGACCTGTGGTTCGAGGACGACCTCGGCGACGACGATGCGGATGATGACATCGAGCTTGAAGACGGCGACTTTGACGACTACAGCCTGATGGGCATGTCTTCCAACGACACGGTGGGTCTCTACCTCAAGGAGATGGCGCGCGTGCCGCTTCTGAACACCGAGGAAGAGATCGATCTTGCAAAGCGACTGGAGGCGGGCTATGCCGCGGCAAAAAAGCTGAAGCAGAACCCGAACCACAGCCGCGCCGCCGAGCTGCATCAGGTGGTGCAGGACGGCATCCTCGCGCGCGAGCATCTGATTAAAGCGAATACGCGCCTCGTGGTGTCTGTGGCGAAGAAATACATGAGCCGCGGCGTGCCGTTCCTCGACCTGATTCAGGAAGGCAACCTGGGCTTGATGAAAGCGGTCGAGAAGTTCGACTTCCGGCGCGGCTTCCGCTTCAGCACCTACGCGACGTGGTGGATTCGTCAGACGATCACCCGCGCGATTGCCGACCAGGGACGCACGATCCGCGTGCCGGTGCATATGAGCGACCGCATCCGCCGCCTGTATCGCGTGGCGCGGCAGCTTGAACAGGAGTACGGACGCAAGCCAACGCCGGAAGAGATTGCCGCCGAGTTGGGCGTCGAGCCGCGCAAGGTGCGCTGGATGCTGCGCGTGTCGTGGCAGCCGCTGAGTCTGGAACGCCCTGTGGGTGAAGATGACGACAGCGAGCTTGGGCACTTCATCGAGAACGATTCAGTGCCGACGCCCGTGCAGACGGCGACGGACAATCTGCTCCACGAGAAGATCGAAGAACTGCTGAACACGCTGACGCCGCGCGAGGCGCGTATCCTGCGCCTGCGCTTCGGGCTACAGAACGGGCGCAGCCACACGCTCGAAGAAGTCGGGCAGAAGTTCGGCTTGACGCGCGAGCGCATTCGCCAGATCGAGGGGCGCGCGCTGCGCCGCCTGCGCCATCCGCGCCGCAGCCGCCAGCTTCGCGATTACCTGGCTTAGACATTTGGCTTCATTTCGATAAAGGGACTTACACTACAGAACGCCGCCCCAAGCGGCGTTTTGTGTTACGGGGAATTGAAGTGCGCTGCCACGCCGCCCGCCGTGTTGCCGCCGTCGATGACCAGAAGCTGCCCCGTCATATAGCTGGAATCGTCGCAGGACAGGAAAAGGACGGCGCGGGCGATTTCGTCCACCGTGGCGACGCGACCGAGCGGCAGCGGGTCGCCAATCGAGCGCACGTACTCCTGAAAGGCGGCATCGTCGTCTGCGCGCGAGCGCCAGCGGTCAACCACCGTATCGCCGGGGCAGACGGCATTGACGCGAATCCCCTGCCGCGCGTGGTCGAGCGCCATCGAGCGGGTGAGTTGAATGACCGCGCCTTTGGTCGTGGCGTATGCCGCCGCGCGCACCCCGCCGACGATCCCCCAGTCCGACGCGTTGTTGACGATCACGCCGGAGCCTTGACCGATCATGTGCGGCAGGACGGCGCGGCTCATGAAAAACGTACCGCTGACGTTCGTCGTCCACACGTCATTCCAGACTTCAGGCGTCGTTTCGATGACGGTGCCGAACAGCACGATGCCCGCGTTGTTGAACAAAACGTCGATGCGCCCGAAGCGGCGAATCGCGGCGTCAACCGCCGCCTCGCAGTCCTCCAACCGGCGAACGTCGCACGGGACAAACGCGGCGTCCCCGCCCGCCTGCTGAATTTCCGCGACCGTCGCCTCGCCTTTCGCGGCGTCGCGGGCGGCAATGACGACCCGCGCGCCTTCCCGCGCGAACAGCAGCGCGGCTGCGCGTCCAATGCCAGAGTTGCCGCCCGTGATGATTGCGACTTTATGTTGAAGCTTCATGAGGGTTAGCGACCCACCAAAACCGCAAACGATAAAGAAAAAGAGTTAACGCAAAGGCGCAAAGAACGCAAAGACGCAGAGAAAAATCTCTCTGTGTCTCTGTTCCTTTGCGCCTCTGCGTTAAGTTTTTGTTCTTAGCTGAAAGCTGACTGCTGACAGCTATTCCTGCCAGAACTTCTCGCTGAGGTATTTGTAGGCATTGTCGGGGAACAGGGTCACGATGACCCCCGACTGACCCGCTTCGGCGAGTTGCTCTGCAACCTTCAGCGCGCCGACCGCTGCCGTCGCCGAGCTAATGCCGACGAGATAGCCTTCTTCGCGCGCCAGACGCCGCGCCATCGCGTGGCTTTCCTCGGTGCCAATTTCGAGCAGTTCGTCGGCAAAGGTTTCGTCATAAATGCCGGGCTTGATCGCCGTCGGCATGTGCTTCAAGCCTTCCAAGCCGTGGAAGGGCGAGTCGGGCTGAAGCGCGACGATCTGGACGTCGCGGTTGAAGTCCTTCAGGCGACGTCCGGTGCCCATGAGCGTACCGCTCGTGCCAAGCCCGGCGAGAAAGTGCGTCACCGTTCCGTCGGTCTGCCGCCAGATTTCCGCGCCGGTCGTGTTGTAGTGCGCCTGCCAGTTCGCGGGATTGTTGTACTGGTCGGCATAGAAATAGCGTTCCGGCTCGACGGCAACCATCGTCCGCACCGCGCGGATCGCGCCGTCCGACCCTTCGAGCGGATCGGTGAGCACCAGCTCCGCGCCGTAGGCGCGCAGAATGGCGATGCGCTCCGGGCTGGCGTTGCCGGGCAGGAACAGCTTCACCCGGTAGCCCTTCGCCGCCCCGATCATGGCGTAGGCGATGCCCGTATTGCCGCTCGTGCTGTCCACCAGAATTTTGCCTGCGTGCAGCGCGCCGCTCCGTTCCGCCTGACGGATGATGTTGAGCGCCGCGCGATCTTTCACGCTGCCGCCGGGGTTCGTCCATTCCGCTTTCGCGTAAACGGCGATGTTTTCCGGCAGATGCGCCGTCACGCGCTGAAGCCGCAGGAGCGGCGTGTTGCCGACCAGATTTTCGAGGGTCTCGCCCCGATGCATTATTGAAGATACCGTTTCTGGATATGCAATCGTCATGAGTTCTCACTTGATGTAAAAAGCCGACAGACAACAAAAAAGCGCGGGCGCGTTCTCCGGTGCTTACCGGGGCGTCTCGCACTTCCTGCTGCTGTCGGCTCTATCGCCTGTGGATCGTTGGTTCGCCTGGCTGCCGCCTGAAGTGTCTTAACGCCCTTTCTTCAGACAACAACAACACAGACAGGTTTGCATCGAAATCTCCGAAACGCGGAAGTCCCGCGCATTCATTCGTGATGATCAACACAGTCTAGCGAAGAAGCGGACGGATGTCAACTTAACGCCGCCTGCTTCTGAACAGACGCTTATCTCTCGCTCGTCCTTACCCCGCTGCGAGAATGGGGAATAATGAGGACATCGGGTTGTAGGCGACCGGCTCGGTCGCCCGTTTTGCGAATTGACCGGACGTTCAACACCGCCCATTCACTACACTCCCGTTGCGGGCGATTTCAACAGGCGGTATAGTCCCGATGCGAACATTTCAGGAGAGATAACACAATGGAGTATAACGCGAGCGGCGGTCGCGAGCGACGACTGAGCCAGATGATGGAAGCGTGTATCCTCGCGTGTCAGGACTGTACGATCGCGTGCGAGCACTGCGCCGACGCCTGCCTGAGCGAAGATCACCTGCACGCGATGGTCGAGTGCATCCGTTTGTGCCGCGACTGCGCCGACGTTTGCGCCCTGTGCGCCCGCTTTATGGCGCGCAATTCCGACCTGGACAGCGAGTTGTGCCGCGTCTGCGCGATTGCCTGCGACCTGTGCGCCGAGGAGTGCGAGCAGCACCCGCACGAGCATTGCCAGCAGTCCGCGCAGGCGTGCCGCCGCTGCGCGGACGCCTGCCTTGCGGTCGTACAGGAGATGGAGTAGCCGAGGGCGCGCGTTTGATACGGCATTTCCAGCAAAACGGGCGGGAGATGATCCTGCCCTTCGCGTTTCTGAAAGGATCGACGCTTTACGGCGTCTCGGACTGCGCGTTCTCCACCGTCAGTTCGATCTGACCGCCCGTGCTCGACGCGCCGTGGCTGAGCAGGAGCGTATAGCTGCCGTCCGCCGGGAGGACGAAGTCGTCGATTGTCGCGTCCAAGCCGCCCGCGCTGTTGTTATCGCCGATGACCGCGTTGCCCTCGGCGTCTTGCAGCACGACCAGCGGGTCCGCGCCCGTCTCCGGCACCGCGAACGCCGTGATCTTGATCGGCTCGCCCGCGACACCGTCGAACGGAATGCGGTAAATCTGACCTGCTTCCATGTCGAGCGTCACCGACTTACCGACTTCCAGCGTCTCGAGGTCGGTCACACGCGACTGCGTGAGCACCAGCCACTGCAAGTAGTCCGCTGCCGCCGCCGTCTGGTTGCCGATCTCGTCATACGAGGAGCCGCGGACGAGGTAGGCGACCGCGTAGTCGGGGTTCAACTCAATCGCGCGGGTATAGTCGGCAATCGCCGCTTCGTAGTTGCCTTCCGACTGGTACGCCAGCGCGCGACCGCCGTACACGAAGGCGTCCTGCAAACCAAGATCGAGCACGCGGTTGTAGTCCTCGACGGCGGCATCATAGTAACCGAGCGCAAGGTACAGCTCGGCGCGGTCATAGTAGGGACGGAAGGCGTCGGGCGTCAGCTCGATTGCACGGTTGTAGTTCGACAGCGCAAGCTGGAAGTTGCCCAGGTCGGCAAACAGACGCCCGCGCGCGTTAAAGGCATTGGCATAGTTCGGGTCAAGCTCGACCGCGCGGTTGTAGTCCTGAAGCGCCTGCTCATAGTTTCCCGACAGGCTGTGCGCGAGGGCGCGACCGCCATAGACGAAGGCGTCTTCCTTACCCAGCTCAATCGCGCGGTTGTAATCCTCAATCGCCTGCGCGTACTCGCCGCGCTCGACGAGGACATTGCCGCGATAGAAGTAGGCGTCGGTATTGCTTGTATCCTGTTCCAGAACGCTGTTGAAGTCTGCCAGCGCCTCGTCGTACTGCTGCTGGAAGTAGTATGCCGTCCCGCGGTTGTAGAGGCTCTGCGTATCGGACGAGTTGACTTCGATTGCCTGCGAGAAGTCCGCGACCGCCTGTTGGAAGTTGCCGCGCGCGGCGGACGCATTGGCGCGATCCAGATAGACCGCGGAGTTGTCGGGGTTGATTTCCAGAACCGCGTTGAAGTCGGCAATTGCCGACTCGTAATCCTGCTGCGCGTAGTACACCTGACCGCGGTTGTAATATGTCCACGAGAGGAGTTCAAGGTTGCGCTCGATGGCGCGGGTGTACTGCTGGATTGCCGCGTCCTGCTGCCCCATGCGATTGCGGACGATGCCGATGTTGTTCATCGCGTAGACGAGGTCGGCGTCCAGCGCCAGCGCCTGCTCGAAGTCTGCCAGCGCCTGATCATAATTGCCAATCTTGTAATGCGACCAGCCGCGGTTGTTGAAGGCGTATGCCAGCGTCGGATCGAGTTCCAGCGCGCGATTATAGTCTTCAATCGAGCGCGCGTACTCGCCCATGCGGCGATAGGCGTTGCCGCGCCAGTGCCACGCCAGCGCCGAGTTCGGCTCCTGCTCGACGGCGCACGAATAGGCTTGCGCCGAGCGCGCGAAATCGCCTGCTTCGTAGTAGGCAAAGCCCAGATTCATGTAGCCAACGGAGCTATCGCAGCCGGCGTCCTGCGCCAGAACTGGAGACATAAAACCTGTAAGTAACAAAACAACCAAAAGAGCAGACGCAAAAAGCGCTGCGAACGTCCGTTGACCACGCATCATTACGACTCCCAACAACACTCTGTTACACAGCATTATATAGGGAGTGATGCCTGTGGCAAAGGGATTCGGAAAAACTGAGTTTCCGAAATCCGTAAAAAACGCGCGTTCCACGGTCAAACCCACTTTCACGCCTTGAACGCCGATCGACCCGGCAGGAAGCCGCCACTTCCTGGGTTCGCCTCGCGTGTTTGCGCTTATGCCGGTTCGCATTCTGGTCGACCTCATCGCTTTCGCGGTCTGCGGCTCGCCATCGGCTGCCCTGAATAGATGGTTAATAAACCGGCGCAGGATTCGGTTCCTGGAACGCAATGTGTATAATGGATTTAATCGACTTTGTAATCTCATGACAGCAGCTTCATGAACATCGATCATCTGGTCGGGCGCGGCATCGGGCAGTATCAGCTTGTAGAGCTTCTCGGCGTAGGCGCGATGGGCGCCGTCTATCGCGCTCATCAATCGGCGCTGGCGCGCGACGTTGCCATCAAAGTGCTGCCGTCGGCAATGGCGGCGCAGCCAGACTACGTCGCGCGCTTCAACCGCGAGGCGAAGATTGCCGCCTCGCTGGAACACCCGCACATCGTTCCGCTGCACGATTACGGGCAGTGGGACGGCATCAGCTACGTTGCCATGCGAATGCTGACCGGCGGTACGCTGGCGCAGCGCCTGAACCAGCGCGCCGTCGACGAAGGCAGGCTCCCCGCGCTGCACGAGACGGGCAGCCTGCTGCGCCAGCTTGCCAGCGCCCTCGATTACGCACATCGCAAGGGCGTGATTCACCGCGACATCAAGCCGAACAACATCATGTTCGACGACGAAGGCGTCGCCTATATCGTCGACTTTGGCATCGCGCGCCTGCTGAATGTAACGACCTCGATCACCGGCGGGCAGACGATTTTCGGCACGCCTCATTACATGCCGCCGGAGCAGTGGCGCGACGAAGAACTGGGTCCCGAAACCGACCAGTACGCGCTCGGCGTCGTCATCTACAGCATGGTCACCGGGCAGCCGCCCTTCGACGCGCCGACGACGCACCAACTGATGTACAAGCATTTTCACGAAGCCGCGCCGCCGCCGCGCGCCAGACGCCCAAGTCTGCCCCCGCCGCTCGAACCAGTGTTGATGCGCGCGCTGGAGAAAAGCCCGAAAGACCGGTATCCAAGCGTGAGCGCGTTCTCACAGGAGTTCGACAGCGCAACGGGAAGCGTGCAGGAAGCGTCCACCGATTTTTTCACCTTCCCGCTTGCCGAGCAGCCGCCCGTCATTCATCCCCCGGTTGGAGTCTATCCGGCGCCGAAGGATGACACGGCGACCGTGCCTCTGGCGACGGATCGACAGCCGTTGGAGCCGGTTGCTCCCGCAGCGCCGGAGCCGCCAAAACGTGCCGTGCTGCCGCCCGCGCCGCCCGCGTTCCCACCCTATCAACCGCCGCCGGGCTCAGCCGCGGAGGTGCCGCAGCCCAAACGCAGGCTGTCGCCGCTGGTGGTCGGCGTGGGGTTGGGACTGGCGCTGCTGAGTCTGGTCGTGTGCGCGCTGCTGGCGCTGGTATCGCCGCAGCTTGGCGGAGACGGGCGCGCGACGATTGCCGTGACAGCGCCTCCCACCGAGGTCAACCAGGCGGTGACTTCGACCGTGGCGATGCTGGGCGAGGCAACCGCCGCCGTCGAAACCGAGGAGATTCGCCCGACGGCGACGCCGACCGTTACCCTGACCGACGCGCCGACGGCGGAGCCAAGCCCGACCGACCTGCCCATGCCCGGCGCGCCAACGGCGACCGATTTGCCGGTTTCCCTCCCGGCGACGCCCACGATGATCCTGCCTTCGACGACCACGCCTCTGAACCTGGTTCCGTTGAATCCGCCGGGCACGCGCATCGCCGTGTCAAACGCCCGCAATGTCGGTCCGGTCGCGTCGATGCCGCACGGGACCGAGCCGGTACGCGGCGCGGCGTTCAGCGCTTCGGGCGAATTGATTGCGACAGGCGCGGGCGATGGGAGCATTCACCTGTGGAGCGCCGACGGAACGTCGCTGGGGCAGCTTGGCATGGGGGGCGGCGTGGCAAACGGCGTCGCCTTCAGCCCCGACGATCAGTACGTCGTTTCGGGTCACGAGGATGGCACGGTGCGCCTATGGGACGTCGCAGCCCGCGCAGAGGTTGCCGTGCTGAACGGGCACGGCGCGCCGGTTCGGGGAGTCGCCTTCAGCCCCGACGGACGATTTATCGCTTCCGGCGGCGAAGACAACAGCGCCCGCCTGTGGGACGTTGCCACGCGATCTCCCCTGCGTACCTTCACGGGGCACAGCGCCCGCGTCATGACGGTCGCCTTCAGTCCCGGCGGGGCGCGACTGGCAACCGGTGGGGACGATCAAACGATCCGAATCTGGGACGTGGGCACCGGCGCGCTGTGGAAAACCCTTACCGAGTCGGACGGCTCGGTACGCGCGCTCTCCTTCAACCCAACCGGCGATTTACTGGCAAGTGGCGCCACGGATGGCATCGTCCGGTTGTGGGATGTCGAAGCCGGCAGGCAGGTGCGAACGTTCGGCGGGCACAGCGGTTGGGTCTGGGCAGTCGCCTTCAGCCCCGACGGCATGGTGCTTGCCTCCGGCGGGCGCGACAATACGGCGCGCCTGTGGGACGTGACCAACGGAACGGAACTGGCGGTTCTGAACGGGCACACCGGCTGGGTGATGAGCGTCGCGTTTAGCCCCGACGGGTCGACGCTGCTGACGGGCGGCGGCGATGGAACCGCGCGCCTATGGGATGTCGTCGCCTGACGACCTGAATCGTAACCACCCGCGTTCACCTTACGCAAATGCCTTCCACGCGAAGACTCTTCTTCCGTTGCAACCGCCCTCGCGCTGTGGTATTGTTATCTGCGTTGTAATAAACACAAGAGGTTGCTATCATGTTAAACCGTTTTCGCGTGGTAGGGTTCCTGATCGGGCTGTGGCTGGTTGCGGCGACCGCCGTCGGCGCGCAGGGGGAGCCGCCCCAGGTCATCGACGCGGCGCTCGCGGACTTGAGCGAGCGTGTCGGCGCGGCGCTGACGCTGGAGGATCCTCGCCTGTTCTGGAGCTGGGCAGAGCAGGAGTTTTCGGATACGAGCCTCGGCTGCCCGCAGCCCGACGAAATGTACGCCCAGGTGATCACGCCCGGTTTCCAGTTCCTCTTTACGTTCGAGGGGACGATTTATGACTACCGAGCGAGTCAGGATGGGCAAATCGTTCTGCTGTGCAGCAGTTCCCCGGCGCCGGAGGTGACGCCGGAAGCGACCGTAGCAGCGCCCGTCCCTGTTGAGTCGCCCGCGAGCGCGATCACCGCGGCGAATGCGGTAAGCGTCGTGCCTGTCGCCGTAGTCGAAGGCGAGTTTGCCGCGCCGCTGGTGTGGTCGCCAACCGGTCGGCAGCTCGTGGTCGTGGCGCTCCCCGACGCCGCCGCGCCCGACGTGGGACGCCTGCTGCTCTTTGATGCCGGTGCGCTGGACGCGCCGCCGACCGTGCTGGAAACGGACGGCGCGGTGACCGCGCTCGCCTATCATTTTGCCGATCCGGTCGCCTACCTCGTCACGGGGGGCGCGGGCGGCGAGGTGAAAATTTTCCCGGTGGAGCCTGAAGGGTCCGACATTCTGCCAATGCTGACCGAAGCAGGACAGCCCTCGATCAACGCGGTTGCCATCAACGGCGAGGGCACGGTGATCGCGTCGGCGAGCGGCGCGGCGGATATCGCGGGCAGCAATACGCTCCGGCTGTGGAACGCGACTACAGGCAAGTTGATCGCCGCCGTCGACGCCGACAGCCCGGCGACGTCGGCTGCATTCAGCCCGGATGGTCAGACGGTGGCGTTTGGCACCGAAAGCGGCGCGGTGATGCTGGTCGATGCCGGCGCGCCCAATGCGCGCCAGCCGCGGGTGCTGGGAGAGCATACCGAGGCGGCGCGCGATCTCGCCTTCAGCCCGGACGGTGGCTGGCTGGCATCCGTCAGTCTGGACGGCACGGCGACTCTGTGGGATTTGAACGGAATCAACGCGCCGAGGATTTTCGAACATGACGCGGACGTGGACGTTCTGGCGGTCAGTTTCAGCCCCGACGGCTCGGTGCTGGCGACCGCGGGAGGCAACCCAACGGCAGCCGAGGGAGCAGTCTGGCTGTGGGATGTGGGGACGGGCGCGCTGCTGGCGACGCTGGCAGGTTCCACAACGCCGGTTGTCGATCTCGCCTTCAGCCCGGACGGCGCGCAGCTTGCCTCGGTTGGAACCGACGGCACGCTGCGCGTATGGGGCTTGCCCGCGAACCCCTAGAATCGCAGCGGAATCCCGCTTCGACAGCCGGGGCGCGCTCGCGTGTCCCGGTTGTTGTACCCGTCGGCAAAATGTGCCATAGTGTTGCGCGAATGTGCGTCATGGGGAGGGGACAACATGAAGACACTCGCTCGCACGGTACGTCCGTACCTGCTGGTGGCGGCGCTGTGCGCCTTACTTGCCGCCTGCGCGCCTGCCGCCGCGCCGACCAATACGCCCGTTCCGGCGACGTCCGCGCCAACCGACGCGCCGGAGCCAACCGACGTTCCGCCTGCTGAAACCGACGCGGCGGACGCCGGCGCGGAAACAGCCGAAGCCAACGAAACCGACGACGCATCGGTTGACGCAACTGTAGAGGCGGATGAGACGTCCACCGAGGCGGCAGAGGCGGGCGGCGCGGGTGAGGTTATGGGAACGGTCACAGTGTCGACCACCCGTCTGCGCGCGGCGCCCAGTTCGAGCGCCGACGTGGTCGGAGAACTGACCCAGGGCGCGCGCCTGGTCATTCTGGGTGCTTCGCCGGATAACGGCTATTACTTTGCGCGCACGGATGATGGCGCCGAAGGCTGGACGGCGCGGCAAAGCATCACGCTCGATAATCTACTGGAACCCATCCCGCGCATGACGCCCCCCGCGTCCTAGTCGCGGTTCAACCGGGCGGCGCTCCGTCGGCGCGCCGCCGAGTTCGCAGCATGGCAATTGATTACGTCGTCGATTATGCCTGCGTGCCGAAAGCGACGCTGGGCACGCAGGGCATCATCGACCGTCTCAAGGGGCGCGCGCGCGCCGAGGCAGTCATCCGGCTCTTCCGCGAAAACGGCGACGAACGCCCGCCCTCCGAAATGGGCTTCGAGCTGACGCGCAGCACGCCGCAGGGCGGGGAAGAGTCGCGCGTCATCGTCGTTCAGGACATTCTGAACGAAGCTACGGCGTTAGACCCGCTGGCGTCGTACTGCGTCGGCTGCCCCGCGAACGCGACCGGCGAGGCGTTTGGCTGCATCCATGTTATACAGTATCCCCTGTCCGCGGCGGCGGAGGCGTGGCTGCTCAAGCAGCTCCCCGGTCCCGACGAGCCGCTGCCGTGGCTGCTTCTGCGACAGACCGTGACGGAAATGGGCTACGACGGCGTCAGCGTCGAGCCGCTGCGGGCGAGCGGAATCTACTTGCAGGACGAGCGGGGCTTCGCGCGCGGATTAGGGGAGTTTCAGGTGAGCAGCAATCAGGTGTTTGAGATGCTGTTCATGCTCGGGCACATTCAACCGGCGCACGCGGGCGTCCTGCTGCTGTTTTTTGGCGCGATTCCGCGCGACGGCGAAGCGACGCACGTCTCGGAAATTCTCAACCGCGCCCTGCCGCCGGACGCTCTGCGCGAGCGCTATCCGTTTCGCATGACGGCAGACTCATCGGACGATTCGACCATCCTCGAATTGAAGCAGTTCTTTTACGCCCTCTACCATGCGTGGAGCCTGAACGTCCGTCTCCTGCTCGACGTTTAGGCTCCACGCAATTGGCTTGCGTTACGCGCCCACTTCATCACATTCGGGTGGTAAAGATGCGCTCGACTCGAAGACGTCACAGTCGGGCGGCGGCTCGCAGGGGTCCTCCAGCGCGACGTCACCCACGCTCCCGCCTACATCACAGGGCGGCTCGCAGGGGTCCTCCTCACTGGAATAGGTCTCTTCTTCGCAGTCGGGCGGCTCCTCCGTCGAAGGGGGTTCGTCCGTGGCGACAGGCTCGTCTGGCTCGCCATCGTCCTGCCCTTCGACGTGAATGGCGATAGTGTGGGTGCTCATCGTGCCGTCGTAGTAGAAGACCCAGAGCGTGTAATAGCCCGTTTCGGTCGGGCAGCGCTCGACGCTGTTGGTGCCGATGTTGGGCTGACCTTCAAACCAGACTTCGCGCACGTTGCGCGTGTTCCAGCTAATCGTGGAGCAGCCGCCCACCAGAATCGGGTCGGGGTCGGCGCGGAACTCCACGTAGATGTCGTTCGGGTTAAAGTCGGGCGGCGGCGCGGCTTCCTCCGTCGGCGGTGGGTTCTGCTGCTGCTGCGTGCCGCCACCGCCACCGCCGCCACCGCCGCCGCCTTGAACGGTTTGCGTCTGGGTCAGATCAGGCAGGACAATGGGATAATTGAGCAGCTCGATTGGGATCAATTCGAGCCATTGGAGCGAGGCAATTTCTTCCGGCGTCATCGCGCGGAAGGTCGTCCAGACGCCCGTGAAGCTGCCGTCGTCGTCGAGCAGCCCTTCCAGAACGTAACCCGCGGGCACCGGGTTCCCGGTCGCGGGGTCGAACGTGCCGTCGAGGACGTACACTGTCAGGGTATTGCCCGACTGCGTGAACGCGACCGTCGAGCCGAGCGAAAACTCCGCGCCGTTGACCGACAGATCGACCGTGACTCGCTGCGGACCCTGCACGACCAGCGTCGCGGGCGGCATTCCGGCGCAGCTTGGCTCGCCCGTGCCGGTGCGGAAGTAGAACGCCTGCATCGGCGAGCGCTGGGTTTCGTTGATCACCTGGAGCGTGTCGAGGCTGCTGGTTTCGCCCAATACCGAGCGGCTGATCCACGCAGGCGCGCCGTTGTGAAGGACGCGCAGCCAGCTAAGATCGGCGCTGACGCCATCGGTCATGAGCGTCGTTCCCGCCTCCGCCCCGCCGATCACGTTCGCGGCGGACGAAGGACCGCTGCGAATGTTCGCGTTGGTTGCCACCGTCACTTCGACCGGGTCGGCAACCGTGGTGTTCGCCTCCTCCGGCGGAACCGCGTTTTCGAGGGTGCCGTCGCCAAGCAGCAGGAAGTTGACCGCCTGACCCGGCAGCGTGCCGGGTACGTTCGCCTGCACGCTCATGACGGCGACGCCCCACTGGTTGAGATCGACGCTCAGCGGCACCGTGCGGATATTCTGCAACTCGACCAGACCCGCCTGATCCGCTGGCGTGCTGAAGAAATCTTCCGCCATCGCCTGCGTAAACGTGGCATCGACGCGGTTGAAGCCATAGCAGACCGAATTACGACCCAGCCCGCCGCAGTTTGTGCCCACGGCGTCCAGCGCCTGCTCGATGAACGGCGTGCAGACGTTGGTGTCCTGCGCGCTGATCGGGCTGACGACGAGTAAAAGAAGCATTATCAAGCTGAAAAAAGTGAATCGAACATGGGCGCGCATCAGACGCTCCTCGAAAAATAGCCAGCGAAAAGTCAGATGTGCCTACTATAGTATCACGGGAAAAACCAAAAACGCCTGTCTTTTTCTATGACAGGCGCTGAGATTGCCGCAGGCCGGACTCGAACCGGCGACCCACGCATTTTCAGTGCGTTGCTCTACCAACTGAGCTACCGCGGCGGATGGTGCAAGTATAGCGAAGCGACTCTTAGAGTCAAGGTTCGTTTTAGGGAGGACGTGTCTCAAGAAGTGGGTGGTGTTTGTAGGGGCGAACACGCGGGTGCGCCCATCCGCGTTCAAATTTTGGCGCGCATTACTTGAGACACGCCGCAAGCCTCGCACCCCATCGCCGCGCCTCGATCCTGCTATAATGCGCCGCCATGATGGACACACGAGCCTCTTCACGCGCGCGGCGCTGGCTGCCGGTCGGCGCGGCGGTTGTTCTCGCGCTCGGCATGGGGCTGGCGCTTGACCTGGCGCTGCGTGGGCTGGCATGGCAGACCTTCTGGTCGCTGACGGGCGAGGAAGCGCCGGTCGCGCAGGTGCGCGGGATGGTCGAATGGGCGGGAAATTTCATCCGAACGCCGCCGCGCACGGAACCGCTCGCCGTCATCGCGCACACGGGCGAGAATCCTTACGGTATCAACGTTTTTCTCGAACAGGAGGTCGAGCCGGAGAAACGCGCGCGGCAGCTAGAGATGATCGCGGACGCCGGGTTCGCGTGGATTCGGCAGGAATTCCCGTGGCAGGACATCGAGATTGCCGGACGCGGCGACTTCACCGACGCGCGGAACGACATTGACCAGGATGGGCAGCGCGACGTCATCGACGCCTGGGCGAAGTACGACCATATTGTTGACCTCGCCGGGCAGTACGGCTTGCGGATTCAGGCGCGGCTGAGCAACCCGCCCCAATGGGCGCAGACCAGCGCGGACGCCGGGGACTTCGCGCCGCCCGCCGACGTGCAGGATTTCGTCAGCTATGCCGCCGCGGTCGCGGAGCGCTACCGGGGACGCATTCAGTATTATCAGGTGTGGAACGAGCCGAACATCTATCCTGAATGGGGGGAGCAGGCGGTTAACCCCGAAGCGTATACGGAATTACTCTGCCGCACCTATGATGCGCTGAAGGCGGTCGATCCGCAGATCGTCGTCATCAGCGGGGCGCTGGCGCCGACCGTGGAACTCACCGGGCGCAATCTGAACGACTTCATCTTTTTGCAGCGCATGTACGACGCCGGCGCGGGAGCGTGCTTCGACATCCTTTCGATGCAGGGCTATGGGCTGTACAGCGGTCCGACGGACACGCGGATGCGCCCGACGACCGTGAACTACAGCCGCAACCAGTACATCCGCGACCTGATGGTGGCGAACGGCGACGAAGCGAAAGCCATCTGGATCAGCGAGGCGGCATGGAGTCCGGTGGGCGAGCCGGGCGTGCCAACCGACCTGATCGGATACGGCAATTACGGGCGCGTGACGCTGGAACAGGCGGCGCGTTACATGCCGGTTGCCTACCAGCGCGCGCAGGAAGACTGGGCGTGGGTGGGCGTCGTCAATTACTGGTTCTTCAAGCGCGCGAGTGACGCCGAGCAGAACCAGGCGTTTTACTATTTCCGCATGGTCGAGCCGGACTTCGCGCCGCTGCCCGTGTACGACGCGATACGTGACACCATTCAGAACACGACGCCGACGCTGTATCAGGGCGTGCATCAGGAGGACGACTGGGCGCTGGCATTGGACGCGGCGGCGATACGGGCGGTTGAGGGCGCGCAGCTTGGCAGCGCCGCCGAAACCGGTGTCGTATCTTTCTTGGCTCATGGCACCGACGTGCGGCTACGCTGGCAGGGAACTGCCGATCTTACCGTGAGGATTGGCGACCGCGATCAGGTGATCGCCGCGCCTTCCGACGCGGAGGGCTGGCGTGAGGATGTGATATTCCGAGCACCGTTGGTCGCACAGACGCCGGGGTTCTGGGTATTTTCCGACGAGCCGTTTTTGCTCGACTCCGTCACGGTGATCGATTCGTCCGGCAGTCGCCTTGCCGTAGTCGCGGCGGGTCTTTTGGTTGTCATCGGGGCGGCTGGCGCGATTGCGCTGAGACGGCGACAATCGAGGCATGTTGCGTAACCCTCGTGCGACCATTCTGCGCTGGCGGGTGCGGTTTCACCCGATGTTCGCGCCCGTGCCATTTCGTGTTGTCGTGGGAATCGTGCTGGTGCTGCTGCTTGCCGCCGCGCTGCGCTTCCATGCCCTCGGCGTTCAATCCTTCTGGAACGACGAAGGCAACAGCTTCGTCCAATCCACGCGGGGCTTCGCGGACATTGCCGAGAATGCCGCG